>JBMDXA010000177.1:0-32367 GCA_048594725.1 Candidatus Kapaibacteriota bacterium | reverse complement strand
GAACCCGATCTGGTGCAGGCGGTGCTGGCCCCCAACCCGCGGCGCCGGCGCGGGGCACCCCCCGGAGAGATCTTGGCGATCGTTCCGGCGGTTCCCCCGCACTCATTGCCCCGTCAATGGCTATCTGGGATTGCCCGTATTGCCGCTGCCGGGCGTATCGGTAATCGTAATGCCCACGGCATTGCGCCGCAGATGCACCGGCTCCACGGTCCTGTTGTTCTTGTTTTCCTTCCGCTTCTTCATCATCAGATTCAGCATCTCCACCAGCAGGCTGAAGGCCATTGCCGAGTAGATATATCCCTTCGGGATCTCCTGATGGAACGCCTCGGCGGCGAGCGAAACACCGATAAGGAGGAGGAACGAAAGGGCCAGCATCTTCACGGTGGGATGACGCATCACGAAATCGCTGATCGCCTTGCCCACCAGCAGCATAAAGGCCAGCGCAACGACCACCGCGGCCATCATCACCTCCACATGCTCCGCCATGCCGATAGCGGTAATCACCGAGTCCAGCGAGAAGACGATCTCGAGAATCAGGATCTGGATGATAACGCCGGAGAAGCTCACGGTCTTGCGCGCCCCCTCGCTCACCTCGTCGTCCCCTTCCAGCTTCTCGTGGATCTCCTTGGTGGCCTTGTAGATCAGGAAGGCACCTCCGGTCAGAAGGATCAGATCACGGCCGGAGAAGGAGTGGCCGAACACCGCGAAGAGCGGCTCGGTAAGTCCGGCCAGCCAGCTTACCGCCAGCAGCAGCAGCAGACGGGTGACGCAGGCCAGCGCAAGACCGGTCAGGCGCGCCCTGTTCTGCTGATCTACCGGCAGCTTGGAGGCGAGAATGGAGATGAAGACGATGTTATCGATTCCGAGAACCACCTCCATCAATGTCAGCGTCAGAAGGCTGACCCAGGTAGCGGGATCGCTTAAGATTTCGAGCATGGTGTTGCTTGATGCTTCAGAGTGGAAACAATGCTTGTAGAATGACACAGCCCGGCGTCAGATTTCATGCCAGCGGGTATTGCCGTGCCGGAACGGAAGAGGCCCCCACCTGGAGGCCGGCGCAAAGATACAAGAATGCCGATCCGGAGAATCGGGGATTTACGATGTTCGATTCCGGTTTTCCGATCGGAATGCAAGGATGGGCGGATCAGCTCCATGAAAACGGAAAACGGGCTATCCGCTTCTAATTCGGATAGCCCGCCGTTGTTCTCTACGGAATGCAGAGGGGATGAGACCAGCACCATCATCCTGCAACGGACGATGGAGTGGCAACCACGGACCGGTTCGCGGCGTGGTGGCACCAGCCCCTCCGGCACTCCATTCCAGAGGACGCTCTTATGCAGTTACCGCAGCTGCCTTCTCGGTCTGCTTGGCTGCCGGTTCCTTGGCACTCGGGGACTTCGCATTCCCGTCGGCGCTTTCACCCTGGGCGCTCTTTCCCATGCCGGTCATCTCGGTCACCTTGGTAAGGGTGTCGCTGAGACCACCCGAGATATCCTTTCCAAGACGTCCCAGCTCTCCGCCGGCGGTATCATAGATATCCTTGGCGCTCTTCATGAAGTTGTCTCTCCGCTCGGAACCCTTCTTGGGATCGAGGAAGTACCAGGCGGTGAGAGCGGCTCCTGCCAGTCCCAGAGTTTTGATGAGTCCACGTGCCATGTCCCTATTCTCCTATCAACTGAAATTATACTGTTCGTCATCACTGCGCACGTAGAATGCGCGTTTTGTGAGATGTGCGTACAGAATTGTGCCAGAAATGTTGCGGCGGCGGAAAAGATTACTGCGGGGGACCCTCCGGGAGCGGAATGATACCCCTTTGAAAGGGAAATTTCTCCCATTTACCAAATCAGTGGCTTTTCTCCGGAGGAAAACGTAACATCGTGTCAGACATATCACACTCCCATCCTTTTCACCCTAGTTTCGGAGGATGTATGCGATATCTGTCGGTGACCACTTTTCTTTTCGTTTCAGCGCTTTCGCAAGCAGACGCACAGTTTATCGAGACCACGATCCTTCCCATCACTTCCCCCGATTATCGTCCGGAGATTCCATCGAAACACCGATCGATGGGGCATATCTCCATAGCCCTGCGGGATGAGCTGGCCGACCCGTTCATCAATCCCGCCGATCTCCTGGGGGGACCGAAGGATCTCATCTTCGCCACCTCCGGCATCAGCACATGGACCTACCAGGAGCAGATCGCAAACCCGTACTCCGGGAACATCGCCAGGGGCGATGAATACAGCACCGGCAGTATCTCCGCCGATGCCGGCATCATCTCCCATAACGATACCACCGGCTTTGCCTTCACCGCCGGATGGCATCGCAACCGCAGGAGCGTACGGGGGTTGTATCAGAGCTTGCGCCAGCAGCACGAGTACGAATACAGCTACAACAGCGATTATATCCCGCTGGGCGCTGCCTTTGGGGGAGTCATTCCCGGCAGCGGAATCGCCCTTGGCGCAAGCGCATCCTGGAGCTTCATCACCGGAGGAGAACGCGTCCCGTTTTTCTACCCGGATAACACCGCGTCGCATCCGGATGATGGCAGGCCGGGAGGAAATCGCTACGAAGTGCGGCTTGGCGCCTCCGCCCCCGTTGCGGGGGGAACCACCAGGATGATAGCGGGCTACACGCTGATGAATCTTGGGAAATGGATCTACACCGAGGACCGCCACACAGGGTTTGCACAGTTCGATTATCTGGTATCGCTCTCGGAGCATCTCGATATAGGAGCCCGGACACTGATGAACATCACCGGGCAGAGCGAGAACTCCAATGATATCCGCCATCGCACCTCCACTGTGGCTGTCGCCCTCAATATCGGCGCCGGCGCCGCATGGCATGCCCCATGGGGAACCGCCGCCGCCGAATACATCATCGAGCCGGTATCCTCGGCAACGGCGCTCCAGAGCGCAGAGTTTCGTCCCGCCCCCGATGGGCAACTGGTTCAGTACGGCTGGTATCAACTCGCCGACCGCGAGGATGATATGCTGAACCACACCCTCCGGGCGGGCATGCAGATCCCCCTCTCCGCCGCGGCCACCCTGCGGCTCGGCTCGCAGGTCCGGATGAACCGCTACAGCTGCAACTGCACCGACGAAGGGGAGGAGGCAACCCTGCCGGAAACGATGCCGGTGCACTGGACCGAGCTTGCCCTGACCGGCGGCATGGAGATAGAGCTTGGCTGGGTGCGGGTGCTGGCCGATGGGGAACTGATGACCGGGCGCGGTATTCCCGATCTTCCCCCCCAATCAAGCGGACCTACCCGCCAGCCGCGGTGCCCGATACCTCCGGCCGTCTACCGCTCGCTGCACGAGGCTCCCATGCTGGCCGGCCGCCTCACCCTCCTCTGGCATCCCGAATTCTGATAACATCACTGCCGTATCCGGCAGGAACGTTGCAGCAGATGCGGAGGAGATGGCCCCCTTCTCCTCCGCGGTGCGGCCGATAAGCGGAGGATACGTCCATGCGCTGTAACAGGTCTTCCCCGGAGGCGTGGAAGGGAACAGGATGCCCGGCGGCCCCGCCGCCCATCCCCCCCCGATCATCCCGACCGATCCGGCATCGCCTGTATCGGCTCATCCCAGCAACAATCCACGAGGTGAGGGAAGATGGAGCAGAGCAATCAGGAGATCATCCTGCAAAATTATATCGAGCGGGTGATGTCCATTCAGAACGAACGCCGCCAGGCGCTTGGGCTGGAGGAGCTGAAAGGGATAGCCCGCGAACTGGGGATGTCCGAGGATGATATGATCGCAGCGGACCGGGCGGTGGATGCCCATATCGAACGGGGGTTGCGCCACGGCACCCACGGCCGCTGGGAGGATGCCATCACCGAGCTCTCCGATGCCGTTGCGCTGAACCCCGCCAACCTGCGCGGCCTCTTCGGTCTGGCCGTGGCCCACAAGGAGCGCTGGATGGAAACCGGCAACGATGCCGATCGCGTCCGCGCCGGAGTTCTCGCCCGCCAGGTTCTTCAACTCTATCCCGACCACGACCCGGCCTACCTTCTGCTGAACGATATCGAGCCGAGAAATGCCCCGCTCATCTCCTCCCGGAAGGGTGGGGAGAAGGCGGTATCGCAACGCTGGGTCTTCGCCATTCCGGTGCTCTTCGGCATCGCGCTGCTCCTCTGGCTCTTTCTCCGTCCCGGCCCGTCGCCGATGGAAACGTTCCCCCCGCCGCCCGAAGAGCTGCCGGCGCCCCCGGTGCCCGCTGCGGGCGCTCCGGTTCCGGCAACACCGGATGCGCATGAGCATGGCGATGCCAGCCTGGGACTGGTGGGCCACGGCATCCCGATCGTCTGGGAATGCGCACAGCCGGAGGGGATGGGGCTGGAACTGCGCGAAGCTTATAGCGAGGTGGGAGATACCCGCAAACTCCAGATTCTCATCGACAACACCGGCGATCTCCCGATCCATGCGCTGGAGATCAAGGTGGAGGATTTCGATCCCTACGGCATCCGGATAGCCTCCAACAGGTTCGGTATCCTCTCGGAGCAGGATGCCCCGGTCATCTCCGGCATGTTCAGAAGCACCTTTCTGGAATATCCGGTGAGCGGCGGCATGCCGGCCAGCTACAAGGTCTCGATCGTGGCGGTGCGATAACCGCCGAATGGTCTTCCCGGGATGTATTGCCGGCCGGCCCACCATCCGGCAGCAGCCTTGAAGCACCGGCCTACAAAAAGAACGGGCTCCGGAAGTAGTTTCCGGAGCCCGTTGCAGTATCACCGCGGGATCATCGCTTCCGGATACGCCCCCGGCGTATCTCCATGGTCACCCGCTTCCACTCCTGGCGCTGCTTGCGCCGTGCCAGTTCGTCCTGGCGGATCGCCAGGTTCTCGATCTCCCGCTGCATCTTCCGGTAGTTCCGGAAACGATTCTCATCCAGCTCTCCGCCGGCCAGGGCGGCCAGCACCGCGCAGCCGGGCTCGTCACGGTGCCCGCAGTCGCGGAAATGGCACCCGGCGGCCAGCATCTCCACATCATCGAACGTCTCGCGGATTCCCTCCTCACCGTTCCAGAGCTGCATCTCGCGCATGCCGGGAGTGTCGATGATCGTCCCGCCGGATGGGAGCACGATCAGCTCACGCCGCGTGGTGGTATGCCGCCCCTTGTTCACACTCCCGCTTATCGCCTCCACCTTCTGCACGTACTCCCCGGCCAGGCGATTGATGATGCTGGATTTCCCCACACCGGAGGAACCTATCAGCGCCACGGTCTTGCCGGGCCCGGTATAGTCCGCCAGCACTTCAAATCCGGTCTCCTCGGCGGCACTGATCGCCAGCACCGGAACCCCGAGCGCCACATCCCGCATCTCCGCGAGCCGTGCGCCGGGATCATCGCTGAGATCGCACTTGTTCAGCACCACCACCGGGGCGGCACCGCTCTCCCAGGCCATAATCAGCGTCCGCTCCACCCGGCGGGGATTGAAATTCCCGTCCAGCGATGCGACGATGAACAACGTGTCGATGTTCGTCGCCACCACCTGCTCCTGGGCCGCCAGCCCCACGGTCTTGCGGGAGAAGGCGCTCCTGCGGGGGAGCACCCCGTGGATGAGCGCATGGCCGCCATCATGGAAGCGAACCGTAACCCAGTCTCCCACCGCAGGCCGGTCGGCCTGCTGGCCGGTGCGATGCCGGAACGCTCCGGCAAGCTCCGCGCGGTGTTCGCCGCGCTCGGAGAAGATCAGATACCCGCTTTTATTTTCCTGGGCAACTCTCGCCGGATACAGTTCCGGCATATCGGAATTGGCAAATGCATTCAAAAAAAATGCGTTCCAGCCAAGTGATTCCAAAGTCATTGTAGAAGATTCCTCTATGTGAAGTAGTTGTACATCAACGTTCACAGAGGAATCCGCAGCCGGCCGCGCCTTATCTGCGCGGTGCGGCCAGCCGACGGGGAACCTCTGCGATCCTTCCGGATATCTCCGGAATCACCACTGGAACCGATTGTTCTATTGCAGTTACCATAGCAGGCCTCCTTGATGATTTCGTGATAGATATTGAAAAGATCGGAGCATTCGCCGCCGCCCGTGCCCGGCCGAAGCCGGTGGCGGACGATCGGCTCCCCGTAGATAAAGCCTGGGCAAATGTGCGGAGATTTTTCAAAACTCCCCAGAACGAATTTCCCGCTCGCACAATGAACGGTGCTGTCGCGGAAAACAGTTCCGGAGGCGCTCGTGCGGCCGGGGCGTTATCCACAGCGGGGAGATGCAAAAGGGATTCCGGCAGAATGTCAGGGCAGTGTGGTTTTCTCGCCGGCCAGGGCATCAGCCGCAGCCAACTGCATCACTGCCGTTTTATATTGCCCCGCTCCAGTCAATTCCGGCAATCATTTTCAGGGGGGACGTCATGAAGTCGTATCGCGAAGAGATTCATATCCGTACGCGCAACACCATCGAGTTCGTCCGCATCACCGACCGGGTGCGCGAGGCGGTGCGGAAATCGGGCGTGAAGGAAGGGCTCTGCCTGGTTAATCCGATGCATATCACCGCCAGCGTCTTCGTCAACGATAATGAGTCCGGACTTTGGCACGACTTTGAAGTCTGGACCGAGAAGCTGGCTCCGCACGAGCCCATCTCCCAGTATCGTCATAACCTGACCGGCGAGGATAACGCCGATGCTCATCTGAAGCGCACGCTGATGGGGCGGGAAACGACTCTCGCTATCACCAGCGGCGATCTGGATCTGGGCACCTGGGAGGAGGTCTTCTACGGAGAATTCGACGGCCGCCGTGATAAACGGATTCTGGTGAAGATCATCGGCGAATAATTCCGGATGGCCTGTGGATACGATCATATCCCAAACCGCATGCGGCGCGCCACCCGCTACGGGCGGCCCGCTACGGGCGGCCCGCTACGGGCGGCCCGGCCCGGATGCTTCCCCCCGGCCGGATACCAGCTTGGGCCGGTGAAGATCCCGGCGATATTTTTCAATCATTACGTTGTCTCTCTCGATATATGGCAGCAACAAATTCTACGATGATGCCGCTCGGCACGGAGGCCCCGGCATTCACTCTCTACGATACGATCTCCGGCGAGATGAAGAGCCTGGAGAGCCTGAAATCGGAAATCGCCACCGTGGTGATGTTCATCTGCAATCACTGCCCCTATGTAAAACATGTACAGGAAGGGCTGGTGAAACTGGCGGAGGATTATTCCCCGAAAGGGATCTCCTGTATCGCCATCAGCTCCAACGATGTGGAGAATTACCCGGAGGATGCGCCGGAACGGATGAAGGAGGAGGCCATCAAACATGGATATCCCTTCCCCTATCTCTACGATGAGACGCAGGAGATCGCACACGCCTACCAGGCCGCCTGCACACCGGATTTCTTCATCTTCGACGGCGATCTGAAACTGGTGTACCGGGGGCAGTTCGATGCATCCCGACCGAACAACGGCGTGCCGGTTACCGGAAGCGATATCCGCGCCGCGCTCGATGCAATTGTAGACGGCTTCGCGGTAAGCCCCAACCAGACCCCCAGCATCGGCTGCAACATCAAGTGGAAAAAGAGCGGGGAGTGATGCCCGCCGGCATAACGCAGGAGACATCTGTACAATGGGACCGGAATTCCGGTCCCATTTTTTTATGGACTAACATTTTCCGTCCCCCCTGTGTTAGCCCTGCGTATCACACAGTGGAACGCCGGTAGACGGGATTGTTCTCACTGCTAAAATTTCTCTCTTGATGTCATTTCCGCGTATGAATAAGTAGGCACGGTGTACAGGCAGTTCCATCAGTATCCGCAATTATTTTTTTACGGCAGCCGCGGGTAGGATGGGATGCCTCCATAGATGCTCTGAGCAACGCTAGACGGCGACGCGCCTAGTACCGGCGTACCAGCTCGGGCAATTCTCCATAACACCGGCGGAATATTCATGCTGAACGCCCTTACATTCGATATCGAAGACTGGTTCTGCGCGAACAATCTGAACAATGCGGTGCCCCGGAACTCCTGGGAAAGCGCAACACCCAGGGTAGCCGAAACCACGCGGCGTATTCTGGAACTGCTGCGCCGCTATCGCGTGGAGGCCACGTTTTTCGTGCTGGGCTGGGTGGCCGAACGCTACCCCGGCCTGGTACGGGAAATCCACGATGGGGGCCATGAGATAGCCACCCACGGATATTCGCATACTCCGCTCACATCCATGACGCCCCCTGCATTCGAGAGGGATCTGGACCGTGCGCTGGCCCTCACCGAAGCCATCACCGGCCTGCCCGTTCTCGGGTTCCGTGCCCCGTCATTCACCATTACACCATCCACCCTCTGGGCGCTCGACGTTCTGAAGGACCGCGGGCTCCTGTACGACTCATCGGTATTTCCAACGGGTGTTCATCCGGAATATGGAATTTCCGATGCACCGCTCGGCATGTACGCTCATGGGAATAACCTTCTGGAAATTCCATTGAGTTGCGCGGAATTCGGGGGCAGACGAATTCCCTGTGCCGGCGGAGCGTATTTCCGATGTTTTCCCTACCGGATCACCCGCTCGCTTATCGCCCGGTGCCACCGGCAGAACCGGCCGGTGATTTTTTATCTCCACCCCTGGGAAATAGACGAGGGGCATCCCCGGATACCGCTTTCGCCACTGAGAGCATTTCGCCAGTATTATAATCTGAAGAAAACCCTGCCAAAACTTGAGCGGCTCCTACTCGATTACCACTTCACTTCCATCAGAAAATTGATAGGAATCTAACCGATTTCCTGCGGAGGAGAATTTATCATGTACCCCACACCCCGGCAGATGCGGCGGGAAGAACGCCTCCTGCCCACAACCCTCTCGTACGTACAATTCACCGAGGAGCGATTGCGCCGTGCGATCCCCCCCGCCCGCTACCTGCGGCGGCGGCGTGTTGCCGAGATCGCAGCCATCCTCCTCTCCTCACCGGTCACGATCCCGCTGGTGCTCCTGATAGCTCTGGCGGTCAGGATGGACTCCCCCGGACCGGTCTTCTTCTTCCAGGAACGCGTCGGCTACAGGGGCGCCAGGTTCAGGATGATAAAACTGCGAAGCATGCGTGCCGGCACCGGCGGCGGAAGCCTGCTCACCGGCCTGCACGACCGGAGGATCACCCGGCTGGGGAGATTGCTCCGCCAGTATCACCTCGATGAGCTGCCACAGCTCTGGAATGTGCTGGCAGGGGAGATGAGCCTGATAGGCCCCAGGCCGGAGGCGGCGGTGCTGGCCGAAACCTTCGAGCAGAACATCCCGCTGTATCACTACCGCAGGATCGTCCCCTGCGGCATGACCGGCTGGGGACAGGTGAACATGGGCTACGCCGCCGATATCGAGAGCACCCGTCTGAAACTCTGCTACGATCTCGATTACGTCACCAATATCTCCCTGCGGCTCGATCTGAAGATCCTCTATCAGACGGTCTTCGCCGTGCTGACCAGATACGGATCGCGCTAGCCCGGCGCAACGCCGCGAACGGGGAGGGGTGGCGCATTCTCCCTCGTTGCGGCGCCCCCTCCTTGCGTGAGTTTCGTCCGAACGCATCCCCGGTCAGCCCACCCGCCGGGGGCCGATGACATCCACTGAAACATTCCTCCTGTAACAAGAGCTCACCGGCGAGCTAAAAAAGCTCTAGATTCGTCTCTGTACTGCTCACGATCAAACGCAGCAACACGAGCATAGCGCAGGTTCGGATATGACAGTGACGGATACGGACAAACTCGCCGCTCTGACGCGGTATTTCGGCTACACCTCCTTCCGCCCGATGCAGGAGGAGGTGATAGACCATGTGCTCGCCGGAAAGGACACATTCGTCATCATGCCCACCGGCGGAGGAAAATCGCTCTGCTACCAGCTTCCGGCAGTTGTGCTGAAGGGGATCACCATCGTGGTTTCGCCGCTGATCTCGCTGATGAAGGATCAGGTCGATTCCCTCAGCGAAAGCGGTGTTCCTGCCACCTTTCTGAACAGCTCCATCCCATCGGGGGAATCGTCGCAGCGCCTCAGCGATCTTTTCCGGGGACGCTACAAGCTGCTGTATCTGGCGCCGGAACGGCTGCTGATGGAGGGCTTCATCGAGATAGTGCGCAAGCTCCGGGTGGAGCTTATCGCCGTGGACGAGGCGCACTGCATCTCCGAGTGGGGGCATGATTTCCGTCCGGAATACCGGAAGCTGAAAGAGGTGCGCGCCCTCTTCCCGGAGGTGCCGGTGATAGCGCTCACGGCCACGGCCACCGAGCAGGTGCAGAGGGATATCACCGCACAGCTCGGCATCGGCGACGGCGCCATCTTCAAGGCCAGCTTCGTGCGGGAGAACCTCTACTACGAGGTACGGCCGAAACAGGACACCTACGAGCAGATCAAGAAATACCTCCGCGCGCGCTCGGGGGAATCGGGCATCATCTACTGCGGCAGCAGAAAGATCGCCGAAAGCCTTACCACACGCCTGCAACGCGATGGCTACGGGGCGGTTTCCTATCACGCCGGCCTCTCGCCGAAGGACCGCGATACCCGCCAGGATGCGTTCATCCGCGACAATGTGCAGATCATCGTCGCCACCATCGCGTTCGGTATGGGGATCGACAAGCCGAACGTGCGCTTCGTGATCCACTACGATCTGCCGAGAAATCTCGAAGGCTATTATCAGGAGACCGGCCGCGCCGGGCGCGACGGACTGCGGAGCGAGTGCGTGCTCTTCTACAGCTACGGCGACAAGATGAAGATCGAATACTTCATCGACGACAAACATCCGCAGCACCAGATGACCGCGCGCCGCCAGTTGCAGCAGGTGATATCGTTCGCCGAGTCGTCGGTGTGCCGGCATCGCCTGCTGGCGGAATATTTCGGGGAGGGATACAGCCGCCCCAACTGCGGCATGTGCGACAACTGCACCAATCCGGGAGGGCAGATGGATGCCACGGTGATGGCGCAGAAATTCCTCTCCTGCGCCCGCCGTACCGGCGAGCGTTTCGGCGCCACCTATATCATCGATGTGCTGCTGGGCTCGGAAAACGCCAAGGTGCTGATGAACAGGCACAGCAATCTGCCGGTGTTCGGTGTGGGAAAGGACCGGCCGCGCAAGGAGTGGATACAGCTCGCCCGCCAGCTTCTCTCGATGGGATATCTGGTGCAGGGGGATTACAACGTGTTGAAGCTGACGCAGAAGAGCCTGGGCCTGCTCCGTGGCGATGAAAAGGTCTTCCTGAAGGCGATGCCGGAGGAGAAGCAGAAGAAGGTTCTGGATCAGGCAGGGGCGATGGACGAGGAGCTCTTCCTGCGTCTGCGCCGTCTCCGCAAGAGCCTGGCCGATCAGGCCGATCTCCCCCCGTACGTCATCTTCTCCGATGCCAGCCTGCGGGAGATGGCAAGCCGCAAACCCACCAGCACCGACACATTCCGCCAGATCAGCGGCGTGGGCGACCGGAAGCTGGAGATGTACGGCGATCTGTTCATCGGAGAGATCGTCAGCCATGTGGGAGGCAGGTAGGGGATTTTTCGATTTTCGATTGGCAACTATATACTTGAGCGACCCTGAGTGGGCACTTCCAGAAGAATCCCACGCAAAGCCGCGAAGGCGCAAAGAAGGTGTCTTTCTTTGCGCCTTCGCGGCTTTGCGTGATGCATCTGCCAGGGTTGGGTCTATCAGGTATATAATCGCCTTTCGATTTTCGATTGGGGGCTAAGACAAGTCAAGGGGTCCGGGAGCCGGGGAGCACGAGGCGGAGATGGATCGGCAGATCTCTCGTTGTTGCTGCTGCACTCCCATGGTGGTTGAGTGGTTGTACCGGGATGGGGTGATGTTCGATCCGTGGTTACTGGTGGGTTGTCCGTCGTTGTTCCACCGGAACTGTCATAGCTGGAGTTCCGAAGCAACGGCCACGGACCACCGACAGCGGGCGAAGCCCGCGAACGGACTACGGACCAGGCACCCCCAATCCACCAACGAAAAAGCCCACGCGGTATCCGCATGGGCTTTTTGATGGCCGGTCCGATGTTCTATGGAGATTCTATCAGAGTGTAGGGGTAGCGGACCTTCCATCCGGTATCCCTGCTACGGACGACTCACCATTGCCGAATCCGTAGGGTCCTGCCATGCATATCCGCACTCTGCCGGAATCCCTTCATCCGGAATTATTTCCCCCCCACATGCACCACGCTGGTGCCGAGGATCTTCACCGGATTCTCAGGGGCCTTGGCGCTGTTCAGCTTTCCGGACTCGATCGCCTTCACCACCTCCATGCCACGCACCACCTTGCCGAAGATCGTGTAGTGCTTCTGCAGCTTGACGTTGTTGTTCAGGATAATGAAGAACTGGCTGGTATTGGTGTTGGGGCCGCGATTTGCCATCGCAAGAGTTCCCTCCACATACCCGCGCTGGTAGCTGACCGTGTTGGGGTTCAGCTCGTCTTCGAACGGCTTGTTGTAGATGCTCTCGCCACCGGTTCCCCACTGCGCGCGAAGCGTGGTATCGGTCGATTTCGGATCGCCGGCCTGGATCACGAAGCCGGGCACCACACGATGGAAGAGAATCCCCTTGTAGAAGCCCTTCTTCGCCAGACCGGTGAAGTTCTCCACCGTCTTCGGTGCATCGGTCCCGTACAGCTCCACCACGATATCTCCGGCGGAGGTCTTGATCGTCACCGTATCGGTAACCACCGGCTCGGTCTGCTGCGCACGAGCGATAAGAGTAGCTCCAAGAAATGCGCCGGCCACAAGGGCCAGGGCACCGAATATTCTGCTCTTCTTCATCTTCATTCCTTTAAGGGACATCCGCGATGCCCCGAATTGTTGATCTCGTGCTGTTCGACCGGGCCTGCCCCGGAAGGTTCAATGGCCCGGCCGTTTTTTCTCTGCGGCCGGGGCCCCCGCAACGATGCTCCAGGCCAGGGTTACAGCTTGCGCGTCTTGACCCCGGTGATCGCCACCGGCACCTTCGGCGTGCCTCCCATCTGGCTTTCCCCTTCCAGCTCCACGTTCTCGATAGCATGCACAACATCCATACCCTTGGTAACCATGCCGAAGATGGAGTAGTTCTTGGCAAGCCCGGATTCGCCCAGCATGATGAAGAACTGGCTGGTATTGGTGTTGGGGCCGCGATTCGCCATCGCAAGAGTCCCCTCCACATACCCGCGCTGGTAGCTGAGGGCCGCCGGGTTCAGCTCATCCTCGAACTCGGCGCCGTAGATGCTCTCGCCCCCCACGCCCCACTGCGCGCGCTGCGAGGGGTCCTTGGTCTTGGGATCGCCGGCCTGGATCACGAAGCCGCGCGCCACGCGATGGAAGAGGATGCCATCATAAAAGCCCTTGTCGGCCAGGCCGACGAAGTTCGCCACGGTCTTCGGCGCATCCTCGCCGTACAGCTCTATCTCGACATCCCCCATCGTGGTGGAGATCAGGGCGGTATGGGTAACGGTGGGCTGCCCCTCCCGCTTGAGCGCACCGCCGCTGGAGCAGGCCGAGATGGTGAACACCGCCGCCAGCGCGCATGCTATGGAGAGAATTCGTGTCTTCATTATCAAATGGCTCCTGAATGAAATTCTACTGGTTAGCTGTTGGTCTTGGGCATCTGCGCGGCGGCCGGCAGATCGGTTACGGTCACCTTTGTGATAGAGGCCGGAGTGGCGGGCTTCTCTCCCCCCGTACCGGTCTGCTCGATGGCCCGTACCGCCTCCATCCCCTTGCGGACGGCGCCGAAGATGGTGTAGTTGTACGTGAGCTGGCGTCCCCCGGCCGGCGAGAGGATGATGAAGAACTGGCTGCTGTTGGTGTTCGGCCCGGCGTTCGCCATCGCCAGCGTCCCCTCGGTATAACCGCGCTTGCCGCTCGGCGAGTTGGGGTTCAGCTCGTCCTCGAATTCATCGCCGTAGATGCTCTCGCCGCCGCTTCCCCAGCTATCCCGCTTGGAGGGGTCCTTGCTGAGAGGATCTCCCCCCTGGATCACGAAGCCCGGGATCACGCGGTGGAAGAGGATGCCGTTATAGAAATTCTTGCGCGCCAGGCCAACGAAGTTCGCCACGGTCTTCGGGGCGTCCAGGCCGTACAATTCCACTTCGATATCGCCGGCACTGGTGGAGATCACCGCCGTGTGCGTGGCAACCGGCTGGCTGGGAACCGTATCCCGCACCGCGGTGGTATCGGCCGGCGAGCCCGCCAGCGGCGGCGCCAGCTGCGCGCTGTCGATGGCGCGGGTATCGCCGGAGCCGGTCTTGTTCCCATCATCGCCGGTGCAGGCGCCCAGGGCGAATGCAAGGCTCAGGGCAAACGGAAGGATGGAGAAGGATCGATGCATAGCGTTGCGATAGAGTTCGTTCTGATGTGCTGGGGGCCCGGATGGTTATTGCACCGTACGGGCCGGACCATGATGGTTACGGATTCAGCTCCCCGAAGAAGATCGCCAGCAGTATCGCCCCACCGAGCAGAAGCCGGTAGATGATGAACAGCCGGGTGGAACGGGTACGGAGATAGCGGATGAGAAACGCGATCGACCAGTAGCCGCTGAGCCCGGCCACCACCGTGGCGACGAGCATCGAGACCCCTTCGGCCGGGGTGATATAGTTCAGCGCGTGTACCAGCTCCAGCAGGCCGCTCGCCCCGATGGCGGGGATCGAGAGAAGGAAGCTGAAGCGCGCGGCCGCCTCGCGGGTGAACCCGGCGAACAGCCCGGCGGTGATCGTCACGCCGGAACGGGAGGAGCCGGGGATCAGCGCCACCGCCTGCGCGCATCCTATCAGCAGCGCATCCTTCACCGTCACCACTTCTATCGGCCGGTTGAACCGCGCCACCCGCTCGGCAACCTCCAGCACCAGCCCCAGGCCGATCAGGCTGGAGCCGATCACCATAAGATTTTTCGTGAACATCCCCTCCACGATATCCTTCAGCAACAGCCCCGCCACCACTATCGGAATCGTGCCCAGCACGATATACCATCCGGTACGCGAGGAGGTGGACTGCTGGGCGAATGGAACCCGGCTCAGATTCTCCCGTAGGAACGCCCCGGTGATATTCCTGATATCCCGGCGAAAATACGCCAGCACGGCCACGAGCGTCCCCAGCTGGATGACGGCGATAAATGCGGTCCACTGCTCGGGAGCAGCCGGATCGATCAGGCCGAGCGCACGCCCGGCGAGGGTAAGATGTGCCGTGGAACTGATCGGCAGAAATTCGCTCAGCCCCTGTATCAGACCCAGCAGGGCTGCTTTCCAGATGTGCACGCGGAAAAACCTCGTTGGAAGATGTTCGAAGAAGGCTCGAAAATAGGAAGTTTGGAGAAGGGAGCAACCAGAAACGCCATGTTTCTGCCGGCACCCCCTCTCGCATGACATATTTTTCCCCTCTTATACGTCATACCTTTTGCGCCGGCCCGCCATACCTGTGCCCGCTTTGCGGAGATTTTGTATGGCCTCCGGAACCCGCGCATCGCCCGTACCGGTATATTTGCAGGCTGCTGATCTTTCGAGAGCGCCTGCCGGCCCGATAGAACGGAATAATTGAACGCATTCTCATCTCTGATCCGACGCACTGTGCAGCTTAATCCAGCTTACGCCACTCTTTTCACGCCCCATACCTTTCTCGCCGGCGATATCACGCTGAAGAACCGGCTGGTAATGGCACCGATGACGACGTACTCGTCGAACCCGGATGGGACCATCACGGCCGCGGAGATCGAGTATCTGCGCCGCCGTTCCCAGGGCGTCAGCATGGTGATAACCGCCGCCTGTTATGTGATCTCTCACGGGCAGGCGTTCGAGGGCCAGTGGAGCTGCGCCGATGATGCGATGATCCCCAGCCTGAGCCTTGCCGCCGAGGCCATCAAGAAGGAGGGGGCCATTGCCGTGCTCCAGCTCCATCATGGCGGGCGCCTCAGCCCCGTCTCCCTGCTCGGCCACGAGCCGCTGGCTCCCAGCCCGGTTCTGGCCGAACGCCCCGGCGCCGACCTGCCGCGCGAGATGGGAGAGGCGGAGATCGAGGAGACCATCAAGGCGTTCGGGCGCGCCGCGCGCCGGGCCATCCAGGCCGGGTTCGACGGCGTGGAGATTCATGGGGCGAACGGCTATCTGCTCCAGCAGTTCTTCTCTCCGCACTCCAACCGCCGGGCCGACCAGTGGGGAGGTTCGCTGGAGAACCGCGCGGCCTTCCCGATAGCGGTGCTGGAGGAGGTGCAGGAGGTGGTGCGCCGCAATGCCTACCGCCCCTTCTCGATAGGATACCGCCTCTCGCCGGAGGAGATCACCGAGCCGGGAATCGCGATGGAGGATACCATCCAGCTTGTGGAAGGTCTGGTGGCCTGCCGCCCCAACTGGCTGCATATCTCCGCCAACGACTATTTCGCCGGCAGCATCCGCCGGCCCGGAGATCTGGAGCCGCGCGCGAAGATGATAGCGGAACTGGTGGGGAAACGAACCACCGTGATAGCCGCCGGTTCCATCACCTCCCCCTCGGCCGCCGTCAGGGTGCTGGAGGATGGCTCTCACCTGGTGGCGATGGGGCGCGGCCTGCTGATGGAGCCGGAATGGGTGGAGAAGATTCTCGCTGGCAAGGAGGATGAACTCCGCTGCTGCATGCCGGGCTCCTGCGGTTCCGAACTGCTGGATATCCCCGGCAGCATGTACCGGAAGCTCCTCGGCCGCCCCGGATGGGTTCCCCTCTGCCCTGAAGATGCCGGGTCACCGCACTCCTCCGCTATCGCAACAGAGGAGCTGGAAGGGGTTCTGGGAGCAACGGCCTGACCCGCCGGCACAGCCCGGCCGGAAGAGGCGCCGCTTACCATCTGTTACAGCAGATGAGCCTGCCGGCGCCTCGTACGTTTCCCCCTGGGGCCGAATGCCGTATTTTCAATGTTCCGGCGCGGCTGGTGCCCCACCAGCACCGATTCTCCCCGCGGCGCCGGCTTTCAGCTCCCCCGCTCTCCTCCCCTGGCCGCAACCACTGATATCAAGGGCTCGTAACCAAACCGTTATATTTGGAGCCACTTTTTTACTCCTACGCGTATGAACACTGATGGTACTCCTGGCGATGCCAAGCCGCGCCGCCGCAGGCGTTGGTATTGGTATCCGGCAATCTGCGTACTTGTATTATGCGTCTGGCAGGTAACCGCCTGGCTTGCCCCGGTGCCGGCACCGCTGGCCTCGGCCGCCGCGGTTACCGACCAGGTCTACGAAGCCGTCTACGACGAGGCTATCACCGAACGCGCCGCCAAACTTCCCGGCGAGGTCAATATCCTCCTGGTGGGTCTGGACAACCGGCTCGCATCCACCGATAACCACGCCGATGCCATCCACCTTATCAGCGTCCGCACCAAGGATTCCGTCGGAGTAACCATCACCTCGATCCCCCGCGGCACCGAAGTGAAGGGCTACGGCATCCAGGAGGATCTCTCCTTTATGGCGAATGTGCGCGCGCTGAAGGGACGCAAGACCTTTATGAAGGCGGTGGCACAGCTCACCAGGAAGAAGAAGATCGACTATTATGTGGAGGTCACCTTCAGCCAGGTGATGGGGGTGCTGGAACTGCTGGGGTATAAGGACCCCGCCACCGCGCTGCAGTTTCTCCGGCATCGGAAGACCTATGCGCTGGGCGATGTGCAGCGCAGCTACAACCAGGGAAAATTCATCCGCCAGCAGGCCATCCGCCGCGGCGATCTCCTTACCGGAGCCAAGGGGGATATCCTCATCCGGATGGGACTCGGCATGGTGGATACCGATCTGGATATGGAAACCGCCCAGGCGCTGGTCTACCTCCTGAAGAAGAACGATGCGCTGGTGGAATCGCGCATCGATGTGACGATGAAGCCGAAGATCAACCTTGCCTCCCTGGAGAAGGAAGGGGCTATCCCGGAGCCTGAGGAGGTTGCAGGGGTGGTCAACAAGCTGGTGCGCAGAACCGGCGACCAGATCGATGATCTGGGACGCTACAACCCCTATCCCCGCCTGAAGGAACTGGTGGGACGCGCCGAGGCCCAGAAGAATCCGAAGGCCGTGCTGGCAACGCTCGGCACCATGTACACCCAGAAGGCGTGGCTTCAGATTCAGGAACGCCCGGCACGCCGCGAGATCCGCGACCGTGTGGAGGATATCCTCATCAAGGCCTACACCGAGATGAAAAAGCCGGAGAAGGCCGATGAGGTGCGCAAGTATATGGCGGAGGAACGCAAGGCGTTCGCCGAGGCGGAACGGGAGCAACGGAGCTTCAGCTACGGACGCCGTTCGGTTCCGGCAAGGCGGGAGAAGCTGAATCCGGAAGCCGCAGCCCGCTCGAAGAGAGATGAGATAGGACAGAAACAGACCCGGATCGAGCCGCAGCCCACCACTACCGCTCCGGTGGAACCCGCGGAAACCCCGGCAGTACATTCCCAGCCGCACGAGGAAACCCCGCTGCAACTCGGCCCCCGCCGCGATGAGGTGCAGGAGAAGAAATCGGCGCCGAGCGAGGAACCGCAGGTGCGCGATATCAACGATGGGGGAGGGAAGTGAGGATTTCCGATTGTTGATGTAGGATTGACGATTGGGGGAGACGGGGAGATTCCGGGTTTCCGGTTGGAAGAGAGGAAGTCCTGGAATCCTGAGCAGGGCGAGAGAAAGCGTTCAGCTGAAAAAGTATGAAGGGGCCGCGATGGGCCAAACATCCCGGCCCCGTAGCCGTTCGCCTAGCGTCAATTGATTATGAGGATGGCAGCCGGGAGATACGGCAACGAACGGCCGGGCGCGCGTATAGGCACTCCCGTTACGCCGGCCCGGTATTCCGTCTCTATACTTATACGGCGCTCCGCTCCCCCCGCACCCCTCTTTTGCCTATCTTTGCCTCTCACCCTGGCGGTGCGATATGAACATCACAGCAGGAGCTGCCGAGCCGGTCTGCGGTCGCATCCCCATGATTAGATCGAGCATAGTGAAGACCCTCTCAATCCTTCCGTTTATATATTTCCTCCTGACAGCGACCCTTACGGCACAGCCACGCGTGGTGGAGGAGCGCCCTCTTGCGCGCGCGGTCCGTTCGGCCGCAACGCTCATCAGCCAGGAGCATTACAGCAGGGCGATCGGCGAGCTGGAGGCGGCTCTGGACTCGGCTGCGGCCGGAGAGCATCTTGCCGATGCGCTCTATTATCTGGCACGCGCCAACTTCATGACCCGCCGCTACCGCCCGGCACTTTCGGCCAGCCGCCGCTTTCTGGATGGCTACCGGGGCGATCCCCGCACCGCCGAGATGCTCTATCTCTATGGCACGGCCGCCTATCAGGAAGGGCTGGTCGATCAGGCCTATGAGGCGTTCCAGGGGGTGGCCGCCGCCGGCGGAACCTCGCAGGGGGAGGCGCTCTACTGGATAGCACGCGTCAATGCCGACCGCGGCCAGCTCGATACCGCACGGGCCTATGCGTCCATGTCGCTTCAGGCACCCCCGCACGAGTTCTCCGACGACGCCCTCTATCTTACAGCCTGGATCATGGAAGGACGGGAGGAGATAGATTCGGCCGCAATGCTCTACGACCGGGTGATGCGGGAGTATCCCTCGGGCGATCTGGCGCTCGATGCGCAGCTCCGCCTCGGCATCATCGATGCCCGCCGGGGGAATTACGAGTCGGCCATCCGCCTGCTCAACAGCATCACCCCGAGAAGCGACCGGCAGCGGGAGGAACAGATCTTCTATCTCGGCGAGATGAGCGCTGCGCTCGGCCGCTACGACGAGGCGCTCCGCTATAACAATGAATTTCTCCGCACCTTCCCCTCCAGCCCCCGCATACGGCAGGTGCGCTACGGTGCGGCCTGGGCACTTCTGAACCTGAACCGCTACGACGAGGCTATCGCCGTGTTCCGGCAACTGGAGGGGGGAGCCGATTCGATAGCGGCGGCATCGGCATACCAGATCGGTGCGGTGCAGATAGCGCAGGGAGATACCGCGAGCGCGGTGCGGACGCTGCATGGGCTCCTCTACCGGCTCCCGTACGAATCGTTCAGCGACAACGCCAACTACCAGCTCGGGCGCATCTACTACCGGCGCGCCGAGTACGATTCGGCGCGGCACTACCTGCTGATAGCCGCACGCCAGTTCCCGGAAAGCGAGATACGGGCCGATGCGTTCTATCTGCTGGGCGAATCATATGCCGCGCTGGGCGATCCGGCCAATGCCGTGTATGCCTTTTCCCGCGCGCAGAAAACCGGCGCCACCGGAGATCTCTACCGCCAGGCGCTCTACCGCGAAGGGGTGATGCTCTACCGGGTGGGACGCTTCCGCAGCAGCATCGACCGGTTCCGCGAATACGTCTCGGAGCATCCGAACGGCGCCGAGATAGCCGACGCCACATTCTGGCTGGGAGAGGCGCTCTATCAGGATGGCGCGTACGATGAGGCGGAACGCTACTACAACGCGCTGCTGGAGCGGTTCAAATCCTCCCGCTGGCGCGAGGAAGCGCTCTACGGCCTGGCCTGGTCGCGCTTCCAGCAGAAGGATTTCAAGGGGGCGGCGCTCGCGTTCCAGGATTTCATCAAGAACAACCCGAAGAGCGATCTGACCACCGAGGCAACCATCCGCCTTGCCGATTCCTATCGTTTCCTGGGACAGTACGACAAGGCTATCGCAACGTATGAATCGGTGGGAGGCCGCGCCGGCAAGGGGGTGCGCGACGAGGAATCGCGATTCCGCCTTGCCGAAGTCTTCCTCCAGATGGGAGAGATCGATCGCTCGGTGATGACCTTCCGGGAGCTGATCCACGATTACCCGAACTCCCCCCGGCGCGATGCCTACGCCTTCAATATCGGCTCCATCTATCATGAGAAGGAGCGGGACTCGCTGGCGATCGCGGAGCTTATGCCCTATCCCCGGACCTATCCGGAAAGCCCGTTCCTGCCGCAGGTGGCATTCACCATCGGCGATGCCTACTATAATCTTGAATCGTACGATAGCGCCCTGGTCTACTACCGGAGCGTGCTGGATGACTACCCGAACAGCACCGTGGTGCCGGAAGCGCTGGAGGCGGTCCGCTTCACTCTGGAGGCGCTCGGCCGTGGCCGCGAGGCGGTGGCGGTGATCGACAGCTTCCAGGCCCGCAACCCCAACCGTATCGCCGCCGATTCGCTGGGCTTCCAGAAAGCGTCCATCATCCTTGAACAGGGTGACTACGCCGAGGCCATCGATCTGTACCGGAAGCTGGTGGAGGAATATCCGCAGAGCCTCCTGGTTCCCTCGGCCATCCTCCAGATCGGCAGAAGCTATGAATATCTCGGCAACAGGGATACGGCGCTCATCTACTATACGGAGGTGGTCAACCAGTTCCCGGACAGCCCCATCGCCCAGAACGCCCTGATAGAAGGGGCGGGCATCCATCTGGGAGATGGCTCCTGGAACGAGGCGGCGATAGCCTACGAGCAGTTCGTGGAACGGTATCCGGAGTCGGAGCGAACCGCCGAGGCGCATTACGGCATCGCCATGGCGAACCTGCAGCTTGGCGATACCACCAGGGCGCTGGGGCAGTTGCAGGTGGTGCTCGATTCCGGCGAGCAGCAGGAGGAGGATCTCTTCCTGGATCGCAGCCGCATCGTTACGGCACGATTGATCGCACCGCGCGGGGAAACCGACCGGGCGCTGGATCTGCTGGCGGCCGTGGTTGCCCGCCGTCTGGACGATATCGCCGCCGAGGCGCTGCTGTTCCGTGGGCAGCTGCTGGTGGGATTGAACGATCTCTCCGGAGCGCTGGCGGAACTTCGCAGGCTGACATCCGATTTCGCCTCCTATCCGGAACATGCCGAGCCGGGAGCGCTCCTGCTGGGAAGCGTCTACGAGAAGCTGACCAATTACGGCGCCGCGCGCGATGTCTACAACCAGCTGGTGGCCCAGAGCGAAAATCCGGAGATCCGCGCCGCCGCCGAGTCCCGGCTGAAGCAGTTGAAACGCTGAGGAAGTCCGTGGCCGGCCGCGGTTGCTGCCGAAACGCACGATGAGCCGGCGCTTGCTCCGGTAACGACCACGGACAACTGATATCGGGCGAAGCCCGCGCACTGACGACCGGCCCGTTGATAACGGCCGACTACTTGACCCTCGCGGTACTACTTTTACTCTCTCGAACACTGGTATGCGTATCCGCTCACTCCATATCCTTCTGTTTCTTCTCGGCACCGCTCCGCTGCTGGCGCAGCAGGGGGGGGATCTCCCCTCCCTGGAGATCGAAAATGTCACGGTGATCGGCCGGCGTATGGTGGTGCTGCCGAAGGCCAGGAAAGGGGAGGTGTACGATACCACGTTCTACTCGCTCCCTCCGGGGGATACCCTCCTGTTCGGCGAACGCATCTCCAATCTCGGCGGCACCGGCGGAACCATCCCGGAGTTCGGCGAGTTCGATTCGCCGCTGAAGCTGGATGCCGAGGCGAGCCTTGGCAGCTACCTCTCCCCGCGCGCGCTGGTTCGTGCCGAATATATCCGCCCCACGTTCGATGTCTCCGGCACCTTCGATTATCGCGGCACCAACGGCCATATCGACAGCGCCGAGGCAAGCTCGCTGCTGGTGGGAGCGCAGATCAGCAAGGCGTTCGGCGATGAAAGCCTTCCGCTCACCCGGTTCCGGCTCTCCGGCGGGTTCGAGCGCATCGGCGATTCCTATTTCCTCTACGGCAACAGCCTTACCCCGTTCGATCGCTCCCGCGCCATCACCCGCTTCAATGTGGGGCTGCGAAGCGAGGAGGAGCTTCCGGTGGAGTTCGCTATCGATCTGGGACTGGTTACAACCAGCCTGGAGGATCGCGATGTGGATACGCTCCGCGATGTCTCCGCCACCACCCCGGCGTTCAGTGCCGATGTGGCCGGAACCCTCTCCGATTCCGGACTTCGCGGACGGCTTGGACTGGATTTCATCACCACCTCGATGAACTATTCGGTAGCCACCCTCACCCCGGCATATTTCTCCATCCGGGGCGATCTGGAATGGGCTCCGGCCCCCGGCATCATGCTGACAGGCGGGCTGGTGTATGGAAGCGGCGAGAACTCCGACAGCGGCTCGGTCTCCCTGATCCTCCCCCGCCTCTCCGCCCGCTACGAGGTAAGCCCCAGCATCTCGGTCTTCGCCTGGTATACGCCGGAACTGCGCGCCCCATCCTATAGCGACAGGATTCTGCGTGCCCCGTATGTCGATAGAGAGATCGTGCTCCGTCCGGAACGGGTGCCGGTGCTGGTGGCCGCAGGAGCCAGGGTAAGCCTCCCGGCGCTGACCGCGGAGGTGCGCGCCCGCTACGAGAAAGGGGAGGGAACCCCGGTGGTGGTTGCCACCGCGCCGGGCGATCTGAGCTACGGCTATGTCAATTCCACCAGCATGGGCGTGGAGGGGAATATCCGCCTTCTCATCACCGATGCGATAGCGGTGACCGGCGATGCCATCTTCCGCACCGCCACGGTCGACTCCACAAGCGAGGAGCTGCCGATGACCCCCGCGGTGGATGTGCGCGGCCGCCTGGACTTCGCCCTCACTTCGCAGATCGATATCTTCGGATCGCTCACCTTCCAGAGCCAGCAGCGCACCGTGCTGGGCACCGGCGCGCTCCCCGACGACGCACAGGAGATCTCCGCACGGTTCCTCCTGGGAGGGGGCGCCGGGTACCGCCTCCTGCCGAACATCCAGTTGTTCGCCGAGATCTCGAACCTCCTGAACTACGATTACGAGCTCTGGCAGAATTATTCCGCCCCCGGATTCGAGCTTCGCGGAGGAGTGCGCGCCACGTTCTGAAACATGTACGGATGATTGAAACCCTGGGGGAGCACGAGACTCCAAACGGATGCGCCGGCAGGAACCCATAAGCCCGGATTCCCCACGTACCGGCTCCCGGTGCCCGCTCGGGAAGGGGAAACGGCACAGGTGACTTTCTTGGGGGAAACCGATCAGAAGGGAGTTAAAGTGTGACTTGAAGTATAGTATATTATAGAGAGGATATGGTTCAGATATGGAGGCGATGAATGAATTCCAGTATCAACTACCGTGACAGCTATGGAGCTGCCGAGCTGAAAAACTATTATCAGCGCAATCTGACCAAAGGGCTGGTTGCCTCGCTGGCGTTGCATGCGCTGGTGATCGGCATCTATCTTCTCGGTGACGGTCATGATGAGCCCTCCCATCCGGCACAGATAACGCTCGCGCAGCTTGAGCGCCCCCGCACCGATACCCTTATCTCCATCACGATACTGCCGGCCCCGCCCGATAAGAAGGTGGGACACGATGGGGGAGGGTCCCCGGACGTGAAGCTCCCTCCGGGAAAAGCCTCCAAGGGACACGAGCAGGCACGCCCCGACAAGACTCATAACACTCCCGACAAGACCCGCTCGGTGAATCTGGATGTGGCCGACAAGATGAAGCCGGTCCTGAAGGAACCGAAACGCCAGACGGTGGCGGGCAATACCCGTGACACCTCCAGGAGCACCGGCATCACCGGCACGCAGGGGCAGAATATGAAGGGGACCGGCGATAAACCGGCCGGAGGAAGCGGGGGGGTGGGCATAGGCGTGGCAACCGGGTTCGGCTCGCGCGGCTGGGTGGTTCCGCCGCGCGCGAAGTTCCCGGACGGCATAAGCGCCACCGGCAAGGTGGTGCTCCGGTTCACGGTGCTCCCCAACGGCGATATCACCGCCGTCAGCGCGGTGAAACGGACAAACGATGCGCTCGTCAATGCCGCCATAGCAGGACTCCGCCGGGCAAAGGCACGCCCGCTCCCGCCGGATGCGCCGCAGGTGCCGCAGCAGGCGACCATCCCTTTCACATTCGAATTGCGCTAGCTTCCGGCGCGGGCATACCCCTTTCAGGATATACAACAACCGATGGCATCTCTGTTCGATCTCTATATGAAAGGGGGATGGGTGATGCACCCGATCCTCCTCTGCTCGTTCATCTCGGTCTATATCATCATCGAGCGCTATCTGGCGCTCCGCCGGGCACGTACGATTCCATCGGGATTCGTCAGCGAGCTGCGCAATTTCATCCGGAAGGGGGATCTGCAGAGCGCTCTGCTGTACGCCACCCGCTACGATACCCCGGTGGGGCGGATCGTCCGGTCCGGTCTGGATAAGGTCCATCGCGGCCATGCCCGCACCCAGCAGGCGATGGAAGAGCAGGGACGGGCGGAAGCAGGATCGCTGGAGAAGGGGATGGGGCTTCTCGCTACGATGGCCGGAGTGGCCCCGCTGCTCGGATTCCTGGGCACGGTGGTCGGTATCGCCATCGCCTTTGAGGAGATCGCCATCCGCGGAGGCCAGATCTCTCCCGATATCCTCGCCGATGGTATCTCGCAGGCGCTCTATACCACGGTGTTCGGCCTGGTGGTGGGCATCCCGGCGTTCGCCGCCTTCAACTACCTGACGGGAATCATCCAGCAGGCCGTGGCGGAACTTGAAAGCACTGCGCGCGAGCTCTTCGATGCGGTGGAAGAGGAGATGCCGGCCCCCGAAAGAACGGCCGTCTAGCTACCGGGACAGAGGACGATCCCCCGCGCCCGATCCCCCGGCCACCGAAACGGGAAGGCGCGGCCAGGGGCACAACCGGCAGGCGATAGCCGCCCTGTCAGCATTCCGTCAGCATCTATTTATCATGAAATTCTCCCAGAAATCGGGCACTCCATATCTCTCGGCGTTCAACTTCTCGTCGCTGACCGATATCGTTATGCTGCTGCTGATCTTCTTCCTGCTGACCAGTTCGTTTGTGGCGACCGAGGGATTGAACGTGGTGCTTCCGCAGGCCGATAACAGCGAGGCACAGGAGGATTCCCGGTTGTACGTCAGTATCGACGAGCAGAAGCAGATACGGGTCAACGACCGCGATGCCACGCTGCAGACGCTGCCGGGGATGATCTCCGGCGCCATCGCGGCCGATAGCTCCCAGACCGTGGTGATCCGTGCCGATCAGGCCCTGACGCTCGGGGATGTGGTGGGAGTGCTCGATATCGTGAAAGGGGCGGGTGCCCGGAAGTTTTTTATCGCGACCGATACGAAGGAATAATACGCGGTTGCTACGTCACGGCGTTACAGTAGAGGGTTCTCCACCGGTGGGCATATGAACGAGGAAGATCTCAAGATTCCGGAAGGAAGATTTCAGAAGCGGATCAAAAGAGAATCGGCGTTGATAACGTTCGGATTCCATGCCGCCGTGCTCGCGCTGCTGACCTTCGCCACCTGCGCCGCCCCCACCGAGCCGGAAGAGGAACTGACGGAGATCACCTGGGGAGGAAGCGGCGGCTCCCCCGAGGTGGATGCTCCCGCCGGGCCCACCATGCGCGGCACTCCCGCCCCGGCACCACGGCCGGCGGAACGGCCGCAACCCCGGCCGGAACCGGAGAAGATCAAGACGCCGAAGGCGATATCCCCCTCCCCGGAGAAGATACCGGCTCCTGCGAAGGAACCGGTCAAGCGTCCATCCGCGCCCGCCGTGCAGCCGTCCACGGAAACGCCGAAAGCGCCGCAGACCCCCAGCACGCCGAGCAACGAGAGGCCATCGAACCAGCCCAGCGGCCCCGCCGGGGGGGAGATCGATGGGACCGGCAAACGCCCGGCAGGAGGTGGGGGAGGCAAATCGAGCGGATATTCTCTCAGCGGGCTCGGCACCCGCAAGATGATCGTAGGAGCGGGCGCACGCTATCCCGAGGGCTCCAGCGCCACCGGCACCGTCACGCTCCGCTTTACCGTGATGCCGAACGGGACCATCACGCAGATAACGGCGGTGAAACGCGCGGCGCCGGAACTGGTGAATGCGGCGCTGGCGGGGCTCCGGAAGGCGAAATTCAGCCCCCTGCCCCCTACCGCCCTCCAGGAATCGCAGCCGGGCACGATCACCTACCGGTTCGAACTTCAGTGAACCGGGCCGGAGTGCCCCGATACGACACGTCCGGTAGCCGGAGCGCCCGATGACACATGCAATGATCGCTCCCGGCAGCGGCAATGGCAGCGGCAGAGCCATCGCCCCTCTCTCGCCGGACAACCCCATGCCCCCGGCGCCAGCCATAAAGACCCCCTGACATCGGCGATTGCCCGGCAGAGGTTTCCCGTGCAATCGCTACTTTGCCGCCGGTACGTTCCGGGACGGGATCGCTCGTCATATCTCCCGGAACAGACTCCTTCCGATGATCCGACCGATAAAGCCCATACCGTCCCAGCCGAACGATCGCTCCCAGCCGGAGCCGGGCCGTGCCCAGTCCGATGGAACGGCCCCGCACGAGCTGGTGAAGCCCTTCACCCGCCGCATCACGCAGAATGTCCCCAGCTTCATCGCCGATGATATTCTCCCCCCCTCGGCACTGCTGGAGTTCGTTTCCGTGGATGTGCTCAACTGCTACATCAACTACGTGGAACTGCATGCGGTTATCACCGAGCGCGACCCCGATGAGGAGGAGCGGCATATCTCCATGTCGAACCGGTTCTATACCCATTTCCACGAGTTCGGCACGGTGATCCATGTGATAGCCTCCTCGGCCCGGCACTGGTGGTACTTCTGCTACGATATCGACGCCAGCGACTGCGCCATCGGCCGCGTGGAGACCGCCAGGGCCACGCTCCAGCAGATGAAGAGCTGGGTGATGAGCGATCGCATCTCGAAACGCTACCCGATCGTGGAAATCGACGTGAAACACCTGCAGGGATGGAGATCGTTCCAGTGATGTTCGATTTTGGATTTTCGATTGGCGCATTGACGACCCATGATCGCCGATATCTACAAGCTCCAATACTGGAGAACCTTCCATGAGTTCCCCCAGCCGTCCTCTTATTACCCCCGCCCGGTTCATCGAATGCTGGAATAGCGCGGCCGATGCCGATCCGCTCCTCCCGGTCTTCCCGGAGAACATCCCATCGATGGAGACCCGCCGCATGCCCGCCGAATCGGTACAATTCATGATCGAGGCGGGCCTGCCATCCGATGCGGCGCCATTCCTGATTCTGCATTATACGCAGTACGGGCTCATCCCTCTTTGGAAGGTATTTGGACGGGAAGAGGATTGGAACAGCGAGCGGCAGGCACCACTCCGGCGCTATGGAATGCTGGGAGTAGATGGTGGCGGCAACCCGATCTGCGTGGATGAAGAACGGAACAGCTGCATTATGTTGCTGGACTACTATACGTACGATTTTCAGCCCGATTCCTTTATCAACTCATCGATCCCGCAATTCGCCGAATTTCTGCTGCTCTATCGCACCGCCTGGGACCGGACACTGGCAACTGAGAATCAAGAGGGGAGGAGCGACAGCGACCCGGCTACCGTCCGGCGTGTACGCATCTGGCTGGAAAACGAGTTCAAGGAGATCGATCCGGACGCGATGGCCGAGGGAACGATGTGGTATCATGAGATCGCCATGTTCGAGGAGAACAGACTATGACGTAGCCGGAACACACTCATCGCAACCGAACACCCATCCGCTCCCACTACTACCCCGTTCATCATTCGTGAAGATTTCATGCCGGTAATGCGATAGCGTTTGCTGCCACTGCCGCCACGCCCACCAGGATTCGCGACGATTCGCGGATAATCGGTATCTTGCTTTTCTCTCTTCAGCTAAATCCTTCTCAACTATAAACTCTTCCAGAACGAGACCGCTATGAGCAAGCATGTTCGTGTAGCCGTCACCGGCGCGGCGGGCCAGATCGGCTACGCACTCCTTTTCCGCATCGCTTCGGGCCAGATGTTCGGTCCCGACACCACGGTATCGCTGAACCTGATCGAGCTTCCGCAGGCGATGAACGCCCTGCGCGGCGTCGTGATGGAGCTTGACGACTGCGCCTTCCCGCTGCTGCAGGACGTGGTGCAGACCTCCGACCTGAACGAAGGCTTCAAGGATGTGAACTGGGCGCTGCTGGTGGGCTCGGTTCCCCGCAAGGCCGGCATGGAGCGCGGCGATCTGCTGAACATCAACGGCGGCATCTTCACCCAGCAGGGACGCGCCATCAACGACAACGCTGCCAGCGATGTGCGCGTGCTGGTGGTGGGCAACCCCTGCAACACCAACGCGCTGATCGCCATGAACAGCGCGCCGGATGTGCCGAACGACCGTTTCTTCGCCATGACCCGCCTGGACCAGAACCGCGCCATGACCCAGCTCGCACAGAAGTCGGGCCGCCCGGTCTCCGAGGTTACCAACGTGGCTATCTGGGGCAATCACTCCGCCACCCAGTACCCGGACTTCTTCAACGCGAAGGTCGGCGGGCAGCCGGCCACCGAGGCCATCAGCGATCACGACTGGCTGAAGACCGATTTCATCTCCACCGTGCAGAAGCGCGGCGCGGCCATCATCGAGGCACGCGGCGCCAGCTCCGCAGCATCGGCGGCCAATGCCGTGGTGGACACCGTCTACTCCCTGGTAACCCCCACCCCGGCCGGCGACTGGCATTCGGTGGCGGTCTGCTCCAAGGGTGAGTACGGTACTCCCGAAGGACTGCTCATCGGCTTCCCGATCCGCACCAGCGCCGACGGATCGTGGGAAGTGGTGCAGGGAGTGGAACACAACGAGTTCGGACAGGAGAAGTTCATGGCCTCCGTACGCGAGCTCGAAGAGGAGCGCGAGGCAGTGAGCGGACTTCTGGCGACCGCATAATTTTTCGCCCCGGCGAGAAGATCGAAAAGGGATGTGCTCACGCGGGCGCATCCCTTTTTTTATCCCCGTTCCTCCCGGAAATTCCGGATTGCAGGCTCATCAATTCACCCCATGTACCCCGCTGAAGAAATTGATAATCTCCGCAACGTATTTTCGCGGTTATATATGATGTTACGGGCGTCAGTTGAAGTATATTCACAACATCCGCTCGATGTAGTAGAACACGTGATCCTATGATGACCACGGTATATCCGGTACGATGCAAAGGTTGATATTTTCGGGGACCGAACGGATACGATACAAGCATTCCCATATATTCTAGGAGGATTGTACATGGGCTTCAACCGCAACATCAGATCGGTCTTCGCAGCCGGTCTGCTTGCACTCCTCGCGGCCAATCCGTCGGGCCTGCACGCACAGGACTCGGATGCACGCTGGGAGAATTGGGATCATTGGTCGCACTGGTGGTTCGGCCTCTATGCCGGGGCGAATATCAACCTGTTCAGCGGCGAGATTCATGATCTCGGCACCGCTCCGCTTACCAATGTGGCGGCCTCTACCGGCTTCGACGGGGGGAACGGAATCGGGCTCGGGCTCGGCGGTATCATCGAATACAACAGCGGCGATCTGCTGGGCGCCAACCTGATGCTGGGCTACGACAACCGCAGCATCATCTTCGATACCAAGAACACCGATGCCGCGTCGGTTACCGGCCGCCGTGCGGAGGATCTCTCCACCCGCATCGCCTACTTCACGATGGAGCCGAACCTCCGTATCAATCTCGGATACCGGTTCCTGCATGCGACGATCGGACCCAGCTTCCGGATACTCGTCTCGAAGGGGTATGATTACACCTTCACCGATACGGCGGTCGGCACCGCGGCCACGGTAAAGGGGGATCTTCAGAACCTCCGCAGCTTCCTGATCGGCGGGCAGGTGGGGATCGGCTACGATATCCCGTTGCGCGATACCCGCGCCGGCACCCAGATCCTGGTGACGCCGTTCGCCCAGTTCCATCTCGCGCAGGATCTGCTGGATGTGCCGGAGGGGAACACCAACAGCTTCTCGCAGAATACGATTCGCGTCGGCTTCCAGGTTAAGTTCGGCAGCGCCCGCGTTCCTCCGGAAAACGGAACCGTCGCCGTTGCCGGTGCCGATTTCACCGTACGCGCCCCGAACGTGGTGACCGAGAGCCGGAGGTTGAACGAGACCTTCCCGCTCCGCAACTACATCTTCTTCGACGCGGGCTCCACCGATATCCCGTCGCGCTATCGCACGGTGACCAATGCCGATGGCTTCCGCGAGGATCAGCTCATCAAGCCGACCGCCGAAACCGGTGGCAGCGAGGCATCGCAGGTGCGCTCCCGCCGCCAGATGGAGGTCTACTACCAGGCCATGAACGTCTTCGGCGACCGCCTCCGCCGCAATCCCTCCGCCACGGTCAAGCTGGTGGGTTCGGGGAACGGCGATGCCAATGCCGGCCGCAAGATGGCCGAGAACGTCCGCGACTACCTGGTGAACACCTTCGGCATCGATGCCAAGCGCATCACCGTGCAGGGCACCCCGTATCCGGCGCATCGCTCCGGAAGCGGCGCCACCCAGGGAGAGGATAAGAAGATGGTGGATGCGGAGAACTACCGCGTGGAGATAACAACCACGCCGGAGGATCTGATGAAGCCGGTGAATATCACCTCCGTTCAGGATGAGCCCATCGACAACGATGTTGTTATCACCATCCCGAACCGCGAGGATATCGCATCCTGGAATGTCACCGTCACCGAGCGTGGCGGCCAGCCGCGCCAGTTCGGCCCGTACCGCAATACGACCGTGGCCCGTATCGATTCCAAGGATCTGCTCGGCGCCAAACGCGATGCCCGCTATAATGTCCAGGTGACGATGACCACCAAGGACAACCAGACCGTCAATGGTCCGGAGCGGGAGTTCCGCCTGGTGCGCTCCGATGAAGGGGAGGAGCAGATGACCGGCCAGCGCTACTCGATCCTCTTCGAGTTCGACGACTCGAAGACCGTGCAGACCTACGAGCAGTTCCTGGCTCAGACGGTGGCCCCGGCCATCCCGACCGGCTCCTCGGTTATCATCCACGGCCATTCCGACGTCGTGGGCGATCCCGATTACAACAGCCGTCTTTCGCAGCGCCGCTCCGAGGAGGCCCAGAAGATCCTCACCCGCGAGCTGACCAAGCAGGGAAAGACCGTCACCTTCGATACCTACGGATTTGGTGAGGATGAGCGGCGCGCGCCGTTCAACAACACGCTCGCCGAACAGCGCTACTACAACCGCACGGTTGTGATCGAGGTGGTCCCGGCACGATGATGGGATGTACGATTTCGGATTGGTGATTGACGATTTGAAGAAAGTCTCGGTCGGCCGGAATCGCTGAAAAGGCAGATCAATACTGAACTCCCGCTGGGTTGCCCGGCGGGAGTTCTTTTTACCGCGAATCCACACGAATCTTGGCGGGCGGGAGAGCGGGTGCCTTCAAGCCATCGCACTGAACACTCTGAAATCCTCGCGAATGGAGCACCGATCTTCTCCGATTACCGCGAATACACACGAATCTTGGTGGGGGGGAGAGTGAGTGCTTTCACGCGATCGTATTGAACACCCTGAAATCGTCGCGAATGGAGCACCGATCTTCTCGGATGTTTCTTTCACCTCCATTCTTTCGTGTATGTGCTTCAGCCACCAGCCTGCCCAATCGAAAATCTCTTCCCCCAATCGAAAATGTAAACCACCACCCTTAAAAAGGGTGGCTTTAAGACCAACGCCATAGGCGTTTTCGCGCACGAGCCCCGCGCGGCCAACGCGCAGAAGAATCAATCGAGAACTCTACAACCACGCCGGGCACACGTG
>JBMDXA010000176.1:0-6628 GCA_048594725.1 Candidatus Kapaibacteriota bacterium | reverse complement strand
ACTAGGGGCGTGGTGCGGATTTAATTGTGAGCTGGCTCTCCTTTTGTTGTCGCGTTGTACAACTCCGCGACCCGCAGTGCTACCAGATCGCACGGAGTACAACTCCGCGCGAACAGTACTGCAAATCTCAGAGAACATATCCGTAGATACGTAAGCACTAAACCAGGTACTACTCCGGCGATGACTCTTGAACTCTTCCCGCGAGGCTTTACCGTGCGGTTCAAGCCGTCCGGACGGAGCATACTGGTGGAGCCGGGCACGCTTCTGCTGGATGCCGCCAGAGGGGCGGGTCTGCCGGTGGCGCAGTCGTGCGGCGGTGTGGCGGTGTGCTCCTGGTGCAGGATGCAGGTGCTGGAAGGAGCCGATGCTCTCTCCGCGGTGGAGCCGCCGGAGGAGAGGCTGATGCGGCGGCAATCGTTCAAAGCCAACGAGCGCGCAAGCTGCCAGGCCGAAGTGCACGGCGATGTGACCGTGACGACGACGTATTGGTAGGCAGAGAGCAGCCGGGCGAAACTACGCTGAGATTCCGATCGCGGCGCACCTCCCCGGTTGTCATCCCAGGCCGTGGGGGAAGGATCGTGCGGGGCCTGGTGCTGCCCCCGGATGCGCCCCGTACGAACCATGAAGTAGAATAATACATGCTGCTACCCCGCGTCCTCGTAATTTGAGCTATGAGGCGTTGCTGCTAACGACAGCGGCCCACGGCCGCGAACTACTTTATCTACTAACCCTGCACTGGCAACGTTGTGAGGCCCTTCGGAATGTACCGTATCATGCTCTGGGTGTTGGCGCTGGCATTTCTGATAGCGCTCTTTTCCTGTGCCGCGGGTTCCAACGACGGCATGGCCGATTCCACGCGCGCCGCCGCTTCCGGGCGGCCATCGGCTGCGGACACCTCACGCCGGTTCTCGCTTCTGCTGGCCGGCGTGCAGGCCCACGATAGTATCGCCGTCGTCAACGATTTTTATGTCGATCAGGCGCTCCGCGCCGCGCTGGACTCCGTGCCGCGCGCGCGCTACCTGACGCTGAACTATCGCGACTCGCTGGCGAATCTTCAGGTGGCGCAGGGGAAGCAGGGGATAGCGCTCGATGATCTTGCGGCGCGCCTCGGGCTGGATGGCGTTATCTATACCAAGGTGGCGCGCTTCGGCTCGGTGCTGGCGCTCGATCTCCGGATCATCGACCCCAAAAGCAAGGGCATCCTGTATCGCGATATCGCCTTCAGCATGATCCGCTATCGCGATACCAGCGGCACCATGTATCTGGGGCCGACGTTGTACGATGCGGTTCGCAAATCGGTGGGACGGTATTTCGGGATGCCGCATACGGCCGCCGCTCCCATCGCCACCGTCCCGATGATCGTCAGCGGCGTGGTGATTCCCAAGGACCCGGCGCTCGGCCGGCTCTCCACCAACCGCCAGGATATCAGCACCGAGGGGGTGAAGGCGCTGGGCGAATACGCCAGGCTTCATTTCCCGGAACTGATCGCATTCGATTACGGCTCGCGCGACCGTCTCTACCGGCTTATCAATGTGGCCGCCGTGGATGATTATGCGCCGATGAATGCGCTGGAGCGGAAGGCGCTGTATGGTGTGGGGATCGACCGGTATGCCACCGTGTCGGTGTCGGCGGATGATTCGCTCCGGGTGCGCCTGGAACTGCGCGGGGTCAGCTCGGCCTCGGCCGATTCCCTGATCGACTCGGAGATGCGGTCCTATCCGAAAACCCAGTTTCAGACGGCGAACGCCGAGGATGAGTTCGTGGTGGCGCTGATCGATCTGGCCGAGCCGCTGTACAAGCGCGAGGCCGAACGTATCCGCAGACGATATGAGGCAACGCTGGCCTCCGGCAAGTAGCCGAGGGCGCCGCCGTTCAGGCGCTCCGGGCCAGCCCCAACCAAGCAGCACGAGGTTGCGATGAACCAGCAGGAGGTAGTGCGGGATGTCCTTGCCGCAGGCGATGGCATCGTGGAGATCCCCGGCGCCGGGATGACCATTATCGAGGTGATGGTCTGCAAGGGCTTCAGCGGCGAGATCGTCCGCGCCAGCATAGCGCTGGAGGAAACCGTGGAGCGTGCGCTCCCCCTTATCGCCGATCAGATCGGGTATTATACCCCCGACTACGAGAAGATAGGCTTGTACAACCTCACGCGCGATTTCGAGTATCGGATGACCGATCGCTTCAACGATTGGCCGACAGCGCAGGGAGACCTGCTTTTCATGGCCGACGGCCAGGCATGTCATAAAAACTAGATGCGGGCCGGCCCCGCCTGCCGGGGCTGCCGCCGGGAGGAACTATGCGATACGAACGTCACATATTTGTCTGCACCAACCAGCGCGAGCCGGGTCACCCGCGCGGGTGCTGCAAGGAGAGAGGGGGAGAGGAGGTGCGCGCCCGGTTCAAGGCCGCGCTGAAGGAGCGGAGGATGCATGGGAAGGTTCGCGCGAACTCCGCCGGCTGCCTGGACGCCTGCGAGTATGGAGTGGCCGCGGTGGTCTACCCCGATGGCATATGGTACGGCGGGATCACCGTGGATGATGTCGATGAGATCATCGAGTCGCATCTGCTCGGCGATGTGCCGGTGGAGCGTCTCCTCATCAAAGATAAACGATACACCCCTCCGGAGCTGCTGGCTGCCGACCCCGATGCCGACGCCTCCGAATCGGCCCCGCAGCAGTAAGAGGGTTACATTAACAACCGAGCACAGAGTTTTGCAACCGATCAATCCAAATCTTCGCTACATCGACCTTCCTGCCGGCACCGATCTGCCGGGCATGCTCCACGCGATCATCGAGATCCCGGGAGGCTCGCGCAATAAATACGAGTACTGCCCCCAGTACAACTGCTTCAAGCTCGATCGCGTTCTGGCCTCGCCGATGCACTACCCTACCGCATACGGCTTTGTCCCGAGCACCCTTTATACCGATGGCGACCCGCTCGATATCCTGGTGCTGATCGATGAGCCCACGTTCACCGGCTGCCTGATCGACGTGCGCCCGATCGGCGTGATGCGCATGGTGGACGGCGGCCAGCTCGACGACAAGATCATCGCCGTGGCGGTCAACGACATGCGCTATCATCACTATACCTCGCTCGACAGCATGAAGCCGCATATGCTGATCGAGATCGAGTACTTCTACTCCGTGTACAAGGATCTGGAGGGGAAGGTGACGCAGTTCCAGGGATGGGCCGATGTCAAGTACGCACATCAGATCATCCTTGAATCGGTGGAGCGCTATCGCCAGGCCTCGGCCAACCAGATCATCATGGAAAGCTGAGCGGCGCCCGGCCAGCCTCGCAGAATCCGCCTGATGCCGGTGAAGTACCTTCTTCATCGGCATCGCTGTTTCCACACCATCGCTCTCTGCACGAAGCCCCGGCAGAAGAGCGTCAAGGAGTAGGGGAATTTTCGATTTTCGATTGGCGATTTTAGATTGGGGAGAACCTCAGCGCTCGGTAGTGGGTGGCTCGGCGGCATAAGAACCGTGTAGTGCCGGGAACAACGACACGGACTACCAGCAGCGGGCGCAGCTCGCCCACGGATCGCCAGGCGTTTTCCTGCACAACAAGCACTACGCTCTAAGTACTTCGGCAAACGTAATCCGGGATTCTGCTGTTGTGTTGTGGCGGAGTTCCACTCCGCGACCCCTGCTGGCTTAAGTATTACTAACTACGATCTCGATGCTGACACCAATCATTGCGGCGATGATATCGGTTGCCGCCACGGCGGCTCCGGTGCGGGATACGATCCCTCTCTCTTCGGTGGATACCAGTTGCAGCGCGCTGCCCCAGAACCTGGGCATCTACAGCGAGCCGTTTGCCCCGCCGATGAGCGAGGCGGAATTCAATGCGTATGTGAAGAATGGATGGAAACTGGTGATCGTTCCCCGGACCTATCATTCGGTGCAGGTGGAGGTGGGGAGCATGAGTTCCGGAGAGACCGAGTGGCGATGCTGCACGCTGCCGTCGGGTATCGCGGTTGTTGTCAGTCCCGACGGGAAGTACGCGCGGCTATGTTTTTCGAACGGAAGGTTGATGGCTACCGCCGAGACCACTGCCGACCCCGCCGATGATGCCCCTGCCTTCTTTCTGGACCGGCAGATCCGCAAGCGATAGGAGCGTATTCCCTGCCTGCGGCCGGGTATCTGCTGGTCCCGGCCCCTTCCACTTGCAAGCTTTCCGCCGAGCGCGTAATATCGCCGCCATGATCCATGATCCACTTGAACGACGCGGCCCGGAGAGCCTCCTCCACTGCGCCGTTTTCTTTTTGCTGCTCCTCCTGTTTTCCGCTTCGCTGGCCCCGGCACAGCCCTCCCAGCCGCGCCGTGATCCGCCTCCTGCGGATACGGCACGTCCCCCCGGCGGAGATTCCCTCCGGCGTGGCGATACGCTCGCAGCGGATTCTCTGGCTGCCGGCGATACGTCCGCCGTCCGGCGTCCGGATACGGTGGTGATACGGAATCCGGGGGCACCGCTCGGCGCCCTGGTTCCGGTGGAGGAGGGGATCGGCTACGATCTGCTTCAGAAGCGGGATCTGGTCTGGGAGCGCTACTTCACGGCGTTCGATCTGTTCGCCGAGCGGCTGCCGGCCTATCCGCTGTCGCAGGGGGGACCGGGCATGGTGCGCGCGTTCACCTATGCCGGCTCCTCCCCCGGCTCCATCAGCGCATTGTACAATGGACGCCCCCTCTGGGGCCCGTTCGGCTCGCCGTTCGATCTGGAGCTCTACCCGATGGAGTATATCGAGCGGGCGGAGATTCTGCGAGGGGCGCGGGCGGCGATCCTGGGGAGCGGCGAATCGCTGATAGCGCTGAACTTCACGCAGCCGCATTATAATGTCGAGGGGAGCTATGCCCGGCTCTGGTATGTGCAGGGGGCCAACAGCACCACCGATGCCGATATCACATTCGCCCGGAATATCGGCGACCGGGGAAATCTCTCGCTCGGCCTGCGGCGCCTCTCCGGCAACGGCGTCTTCCCGAACAACAACCAGAACGTTTCCGGATGGAGCGGCCGGGGCTCGGTGCGCTGGGACCCATCGGACAATCTCACGGTCTCCCTGACGGAGATCTTCAGCGATGCCACGCGCGGGCTCAGCGGTGGTCTTCTGCCGGAGAGCAGCCGCCAGCCGCTTTTTGCGGAGGTCTATAACGATAGCCTCCGGGAGCGCACTCTCCGCCACGATGTGACGGTGGCGGCGCGATGGTATCCGCGCTCGGCCGATGTCCGCGGCAGCGATACCGGCACCGCCACGATGCGTCTTGCCGATACCACGCTCCGGATCGATGGCGATGTCTATTTCACCTATGCCGAGCGCGAGCTTCAGGCCAGCGAGCATCGCGCTGCGGTGGCATCCCCCTTCTCCCGTGCCGGCATCGCCGGGGCACGCGCCGGTCTGACGATCCCGGTGGACCGGTTCCGCCTGCTCGCCAATGGTGTGCTGGAATATGGCGATAACGATCGCGTCCGGTTCGAAGGCGGGGGCCTGCTGGAACTGCCGCTTGGAAGCGTGGTGACCGTGCGCGGCGGCGGAAAGATCAGCGGTTACGCCGGCGACGTCTTTGTGACGGTGGTGGGGGAGGGGGCGCTCTCCCTCTCCGAGAACCTTGCGCTGCGCGGTTCGGTGCGGAGCACCACTCTGCTTGATCCCCGCACCGACTGTCCCTCTCCCGATCCCGGCGGCGCCTTCTGGTATCCTCTGGACGGCCATTACACCGGTTCGATGGTGGAGGGGGGAGTGGAGTGGAGGAGCGGCGGCGCAAGCCTGGAGCTGGAGGGGTTTGTTCGCGGGGCGGTACCGGCTGAATGCATCGATCTGGCCTCCTACACGGTGAGCGGCGGGGCGGCGACTGTTCGCATACCCTACTGGTTCCTTATGCTGGAGAGCCATCTGGTTGCCACGGTCGCGCCGGAGGAGTACAGGGGGGTGCCGTTATTGCACGGTACGAGCGATCTCTCGGCGCGGCTGAATCTGTTCGATGGCAATCTCAATCTGCGGCTTGGAACGGTGCTGGAGTATCAGACCGGGCTTCCCTCCATCCAGTATCGCGATATCGAGGGGGATTTTGCCGTCTCGGCAGGCAGCCGCCTCGGTGAGCGGCCCCCCTTCCCGCTCTGGACCGCCTATGCGCAGGCCAGGATCGGCACGGCCTACATCCGGGTGGAGATGTACAACATCCTCGATAATAAATTCTTCACCACCTACCGCTATCCCATGTTCGGCCGGGCCGTGAATATCGCCGTGAACTGGGCGTTTATCGATTGACGAGCGGGAAGAAGTCCGGAGCCGGGAGAGAAGAGAATGAGGGAGAGGGAAGAGAGAGGGAGGAGAGAGAAGAGGGAGGGCGAAGGAGAGGAGGTGTGGTAGCTGGGAGAGAGGGGGGCGGAGCTGGGAGAGCCTATTCTTACGACGGACCACTGACCAGTTGCCAGATACTAGCTGCCAGCTACCAACCGGCAGAGCAAGTATTTCCGGCACTTCACGCCGGTACGCACTCCCCGATAACAACCAGCGCCTCCGGATGATCCGGAGGCGCCGTGATGATTGACGTCGGGTTGTTCTGGTAGGTGCCGGTGCCGCGGGACATCGGGCTGCGAGCAGATGGTTCTACGGTTGCGGAGGCCGGAG
>JBMDXA010000175.1:0-7718 GCA_048594725.1 Candidatus Kapaibacteriota bacterium | reverse complement strand
ACGATGAAGCCCTGGGACGACAAGAACTCCCTGGGTTCGTTGTATGGAAGGGTGAGCCGGAGACTCCCTTTGCTGCGACGGGCCTTGTGGAGTTTATACCGGTTCGTGCCGTGCGGAGCCGGTTGCATGCGCTATTCGATCCGGTACTGCACTACAACGATTCCCGTTTCGGTTCTCACCGCGATGCGCTGCCGTGCCGGGTCGAACGCCATCGGCGGCACCGTGCGTGCTCCCGATAGCACATCCTCCTGCTTGCCGGTCGGAAGTTCCGGCAGCCGGTGCACGATCTGGCCGGTAAACAGATCGAAGACCTTGGGGTGATCGTACAGCCCCACCACGTACCGCTCGCTCAGAGGGAAGATGGTGCCGACCATTTCTCCCACCGTGACGGTTCGGATGTAGGCTTGCTGCTTCAGATCGTAGTGGGCGAGCATAAGCGGGCCGAGCACCTCCTCCTCATCCTCATCATCGTAGACCTCCTTCGTTGTACAGAACATCACCGACGAGTCCCCGAAAAATGCCGCCGAGCCTATCTCCACCAGCGTCCGCGGGGCAATTCCTCTGAAGTCGTCCAGCGTGGCCGGGGAGTCCAGCCCCTGGGTGATATCGTAGATGGAGATGATCTCTATCGGGTGCCATACCCATCCGGCGCTCAGCAGAAGGGTTCCCGCGCCGTTGGTCGCGAGCCGGGAATGAAAGATCTGCGAGCCCTCCCGTTCCGCCAGCGCCGTCAGGCGTTCACCGGTCAGGATCTCATCTATCTCGATCCGGCCGTAGCGCTGGGGACAATGAGCTAGTACATCCCGTCCATCGGGGAGGCGGAACAGGGCCATGGGAAACTCATGCGTGCGTGCCAGATAATAGCTGCGGTCGATCTCCCGGATGAGAACCCCCTGGTCGAGGAGGAGGGCCTTGGTTCCGTGCTTCTGATAGATGCAGGTGTATCTGCCATCGGGGTGCGAGGCCGCCCCGTTGAACTGGTCATCGTAGTAATAACCGATCTGTTCGGATCGGCCATCGAGATGATAGCGGTATCCCATCGACCAGTTGACCAGGGTATCGCCCTCCCAGCAGAGGGAGCCGGGAGCGCCTTCGATAGGGAACGGGAAGGGAATAACGGTTGTCGTAGCGTGAATCATTGGTTGTTGATCTTTTCTATGGAATACAGGAGGGATGCGCGGGCAGCAGACCGGATACTTCCGGATAGTTCATACCAGATTACAGTAAAGACTCCGTCAGGGCGATAGTAGCGATTATTCCGGTATCCGGTACATGCTGTTCCGGCTGCCTGTTCCGGACGAGGGTATTTTTTTGTTCGTAGTTCCGGATGGCCCTCCTGCTCCGGCGCTTACCATTCCTTGAACGCAAAAAACACCGCTCCGAGCATGAAGAGGAACGACACCAGATAATTCCATTTCATCTCCTCTCCCAGATACCACACAGAGAAGAATCCGAACACCACCAGTGTTATCACCTCCTGAATGATCTTCAATTGTGCCGGCGTGAAGGTGGCCGCACCGTACCGGTTGGCCGGAACCTGGAGCGCGTACTCGAAAAAAGCTATCCCCCAGCTTATCAGGATGGCCTTCCAGAGCGTGACGTCCCGGTGCTTCAGATGCCCGTACCAGGCGAACGTCATGAAGATGTTCGAGAGAAGAAGCAGAGCTATCGTCAACATCGTGCTGTGCGTTGAGGGTCGTTATTATGAGAATTTGATTTGCTCTTCCACCAGAGATATTCCACCGCAACATAGCAGAAAGAAATTCGGCAATAAGCGCCAGCACCTATCTCCGGGCCAATGATAATTACCGATCACCATATTCCGTTGCAATCGCTTGATACAAGGCCGCCACATGCCGGCGAAATCATGTTAAGAGCCGGTAACAACGCCCCTTTCAGGGCGTTTTGTTTTACCATCCCGTAACACCGCGCCGCATCTATTTCCTCCCCCTGAAGCCCTCGTTAACATTGTATCGCTCTACGAAGCGTACCGCTCGGGAGCGCCTCACGAACATGCCATCGCCTGCACGATCCCTTTGCCGGAGTCTGCTGCGGGCGATCTCCGGAAGACGATACAACTCAACCAAATAGAATATTCCCACGAACCGGCCCTGCCCCCGATCATCCGATGGGGGAAGCCCCAGGAGCCAGAGCAACTAATGAAGATCACAACATCTCTTGCAGGAATTCTGGTGTCGGCGATGGTTGCGCTCTCTCCGCGCATCGCATCGGCACAGCAGACAGGAACGTTGACCGGTACCGTGGTCGATGGGGCCACCGGGGAGCCGGTAGTGCGCGCTACCGTTCAGGTGAACGGGACGCGGCTTGGAGCCATCACCAACACCAGCGGCGTTTACACTATCAAGAACGTGCCAGTTGGGACGGTGGCGGTGAGGGTAAGCTATCTCGGCTATGCCCCGCAGATGCTCACCGGCGTTACGGTCTCCTCCGGAGGTCCGGCGCGCCAGGATTTCTCGCTCGTAGCGCAGACCCTGGTGAACGATTCGGTGGTGGTCAGCGCCCGTGCCGACCGCCAGTCGCAGAGCGCGGAGCTTATCGAGCGCAAGCGTGCCGCCGCCGTCTCCGATGCCATCTCGGCCGAGCAGATCGCCAAGGCCCCCGCTTCCGATGCCGGCGATGCCATGCGGCGGGTGACCGGTGTTTCGGTGGTGGGGAGCAAATATGTGGTGGTGCGCGGCCTGAGCGAGCGCTACAGCTCCACCCAGCTCAACGGCGTCAATCTCCCCAGCCCGGAGCCGGAGAAGAAGGTGGTGCCGTTCGATATGTTCCCGTCGAACATGATAAGCCGCCTTACCACGGTAAAGACCTTCACCCCGGACAACCCCGGCGATTTCGCCGGCGGGCTGGTGAAGATCACCACCAAGGATTATCCCGAATCGTTCCTCCTCAGCTTCAGCGCCGGCTCCGGCTTCAACAGCGAAGCGCGCGGCGTCGATGCGGTTACCTACAAGGGGGGAGGCTCCGATTTCTTCGGCGTGGACGACAGCACGCGCGGGCTTCCCTCCGGCATTCCCGCCGGACGCCGTACCACCCCCGGCGATCAGGCCGCGCTCCTGGGCCGCTTCAGCAACAACGTCTACACCCCGGAAACCTCCACGCTGCCGCTCAACCAGAGCTACAGCCTCTCGGTGGGCAACCAGTACGATATCGGCTTCCCGATCGGATTCCTGGTCTCCGGCACCTACGCCAACAGCTCGAACTACCGTGCCGAGCAGGAGGCCTATCCCCTGCTGAGCAGCACCAACGGCGAGCGCGATCTCCGCTACGATTACGATACCCGCTTCTCCGAGCGCTCCACCCTCTGGGGGGGACTCCTGAGCCTGACCGCCCAGCTTGCGCCGGAGCATAAGATCAGCTTCAAGACGGTGTACAACCACAGTTCCGATGACGAGACCCGCGTGGCCGAGGGGTTCTATAATCAGAGCACCACCGGATATATCCGCACCACGCGCCTCCGCTTTCTGGAACGCTCGCTGATGAGCGCGCAGTTCGAGGGGGAACACCAGGTTGCCGGGCTGCTGAACTCCAAGATCGACTGGCGCGCGGCGATCTCGCAGGCCAGCCGCCATGAGCCGGACAACCGCACCACGACCTACTTCCGCTGGGACGACGGCATCTATCGCTTCGCCAACAACTTCGGCAGCAACAACGGCCGGTTCTTCAGCGAGCTGGATGACAACGAGTCCAACCTGGGTCTGGACTGGACCATCCCCTTCAGCAACTGGAGCGGCGCCGGCTCGCGCCTGAAGATCGGCGGCCTGGCACGCGTCCGCTCGCGCGATTTCTCCGCGCGGCGCTTCGTCTTCGGCACCGAAAGCAGCAACCCGGATCTGCTGGGGCAGACCCCGGAGCAGCTCTTCACGCCGGAGAACGTCAGCAACGGCTCCATCACCTTCAACGACGAGACGCAGAAGACCGACAGCTATCAGGCCGAGGAGAACATCACCGCCGGTTATGCGATGGTGGATCTGCCGATCGCCGGCGCTCTCCGGTTCATCGGCGGCGCCCGGTTCGAGCAGTGGAACGTGGAGCTGAACCCCATCAATGTGGTGACGGGGCTGGCCGAGACGAGCCTTGCGGCGAATCGGGACGAGACCGATATCCTCCCCTCGGCGAACCTGATCTATTCTCTCAACGAGGGGATGAACCTGCGCGCCTCCTTCTCGCAGACCCTTGCCCGCCCCGAGTTCCGGGAGATGGCGCCGTTCCGGTTCGACGACTATCGCCAGAGCACCTACGGCAACCCGGCGCTGGAGCGCACGCAGATCCGGAACTACGATATCCGCTGGGAGTGGTTCCCCACCGCCGGCGAGGTGATAGCCGTGAGCGGATTCTACAAGAGCTTCACCAACCCCATAGAGCAGTTCTATCTGATCGGCTCGGACGTGGCCGTGGAGCCCGCCAACGCCCACGATGCCACCAGCATCGGCGCGGAGTTCGAGGTGCGCAAGACGCTCGATTTCCTCACCCCCTCTCTGGAAGGCTTCTCGTTCGGCGCCAACCTGACGGTGGTGCGCTCGGAGGTGAACTTCGCCGCCGGCGAGCTGGTGAAGATCTTCGACGGCGTCAGCATCAACGATTACTCCACCGAGGCGCTCACCAGCTCCTCCCGCCCGTTGCAGGGACAGTCGCCGTATGTGGTGAATATCTCCCTCGGCTACGACAACTACGACTGGGGTACCGGCGTGACGCTGCTGTACAACATCTTCGGCGAGCGCCTGGCCGCGGTGGGCACCTACGGTATCCCCGACGTCTACGAGCAGCCGCGCGGATCGCTCGATCTGACGCTCAGCCAGCGCCTTCCGGCGGGCCTCCAGCTCAGGCTCTCCGGACGCAATCTGCTTGATGCCGAGAATCTCTTCCAGCAGGAGTTCGCCGATGGCGAGATGGTGGCGGTGGAGCGCTACAACGCGGGCCGCTCCATATCGCTCGGCATCTCCTTCAGCGTCGACCAGCTTGCCGCCGCCGCCGATGCCTCCAGCGAGCCCCCGGCCGGAGGCCCCACCGAATAACCGGATCACCGGGACGGACCGCCGTTCCGGTTCAGACCACAGAGGAGGGGGTTTTCTCCTTCCTCTCCCGCTCTCGCGATGAAGACAGCGCAATAGATCATTCATTCCTTCTCAACATTCATACTCTCGTTATGCGCAATCTGAAGAACGTGCTGCTGGCATGCAGCGTCATCGCCGCCGTTGCCGTTGCCGGCTGCAGTGATGACAACACGACCAACCCCGTTCTGGTCTCTCCGGTAACCAATCTCCTGGCCTCCAGCGTCGGCTCCAACTCGGTGACGCTGACCTGGGAGTATGCCGACGCCTCCAAGGCCGACAGCTTCCGCGTCTCCCGCAACGGAACGCAGGTGGCGTCGCTGGCGGTGGGGACCAAGACCTACACCGATAACGGCGTCACCCCCTCCACCTCCTACACCTACCGCGTGGTGGCTGTAAAGGGATCGGAGGTCTCGGCCGAGGCCAGCAACACCGTTACCACCACCGCTCCGGGAAGCACCGAGAAGCGCGCCATCCTGGCCGGCAATACCGGCACGGCCGATCGCACGCTCAGCAGGGACACCATCTATACGGTGGTCGGCTTCTACTTCGTGCAGCCCGGTACCAAGCTGGTGATCCCGGCCGGCACCCGCATCGAGGGTGACTACGAGACCAAGGGAGCCATCATCACCGTTCGCGGCAGCGGCACCCGCGCTAGCGGCCAGCTTATCGCCGAGGGAACCGCGCAGCAGCCGATCATCTTCACCTCGGAGCGCCCGGAAGGACAGCGTAGCCGCGGCGACTGGGGCGGCATCGTGCTGAGCGGCCTGGCCGATCTGAACGTGCCCGGAAAGACCGGCACCGGCGAAGGCGCCACCGGAGCCTACGGTCCCGGCGGCAGCGGCAACAACACGCCGAAGAACGACGACAACTCCGGCATCCTCCGCTACGTCCGTATCGAGTACGGGGGCACCAAGATCACGTCCGATAACGAGATCAACGGTCTTACCCTGAACTCCGTCGGCAGCGGTACGGTGATCGAACACGTGCAGACCCACATGATCGCCGACGACGGCTTCGAGTGGTTCGGCGGCACGGTCAACGCCAAGTATCTGGTCTCCAGCGGCAACGACGACGATGCGTTCGATATGGACTTCGGCTACAGCGGCAAGCTTCAGTTCCTGTTCGCCATCCAGGACCCCGATCTGGCGAACCGTGGCTTCGAGATCGACAACGACGCAAGCGGTTCCAGCAACGAGCCGTTCACCAGCGCCATTGTCTCCAACGCAACCCTCGTGGGAACCGGCAAGGACAAGGCGAACAACGAGGACAACGACGGCCTCTACCTGCGCCGCAACAACAAGCTGAAGATCTACAACTCGGTGGTTACCAACTTCCGCTACGGTCTGGTGATCGACGGCGGGGGCACCAAGACCAACGCCGAGAAGGGCGAGCTGTTCGTCAGGAACAGCGTGCTGAGCGGCTCCAAGGGGGCGTACTTCTTCAGCGGTGGCTCCGCCGCCGATCTGGACCCGATCGTCACCGCGCAGAACTGGAACATCAGCACCGCTCCGGTGACGCTTACCAGCATCAGCTTCGAGGCTCCGAACCCGGTGCCGAGCGCGGCGATCGCCATGGCCCCGGCCACGGTGGGCGATGAGTTCTTCACCGCCACGGCCTATATCGGCGCCTTCGGCACGGAGAACTGGCTGACCGGCTGGACGAACTTCAAGAAGAAGTAAATGACCGCGTACCGGCGGGGCGGTACCGTCTGCCCTGCCGGTAGCTGACCGGCTTCTGAAACATCGTTCTCTTCCGATCCCGGGCTCTCCAGACTCTCTCTGGCTCCGGACATCTTCCTTCACGCATGATGAAGTTTTTCATACCCGCTATCGTTCTTGTGGCTGCCTGCGGCCTGTTCTCCTGCGGCTCGAAGCCGGCGGGAAATCCCGGGCGGGCGGGCATATCGGCCGCGTCGCTGGCGGCGATGCCGACCACGACCATGCGCCTGCAGAAAGGGGCCGGGTCGCCGGATGCGGTGGTACGGGAGGCCCTGGCGGCGCTTGCGGCGGGCGACACTGCCAGGCTGCTCGGCATGCTCGTTACCGAGTCGGAGTTCAAGAAGTATCTCTATCCCGAGCTTGGCGCCTATTATCCCGCCGCGGCCGATACCAGCGAGCAGGCGCGCCAGTTCGTCTGGGAGAACCACGCGCTGGGAACCTTCAAGGCGCTGCGCAAGGGAATGCGGAAGCTGGCGGGGCGCCGCATGGAGCTGGTGTCGGTGCTCTTCACCGACGGGGCGAAGCGGTGCAACTCCTACACGATCCACGAGGGTACCGATGTGAAGGTGCGCCTGGAAAACGGCGAGGAGATGAATCTCCAGGAGTTCGGAGCGATCGTGGAGATGGATGGCGTCTACAAACTTCTGAGCTATCGCGATAGAAGCTGACAGTGATTCGGGCAATACGGCCGGCGCGGCGGGCACCGCACGGCAAGGCAGGAGGCCGTGTCTATCCGGTCTCTGAAGAAACGCATACAGGCCCCCTGGCATCCGTGGATTTCATACGTTCCTGACGGGTGCCTCGGGGCCGTTTGCGGGATTTTCGATTTACGATTTTAGATTTTCGATTATATACCTGATAGACCCAAGCATGCCAGATGCATCACGGGAAGCCGCGAAGGCGCAAAGAAAGACACCTTCTTTGCGCC
>JBMDXA010000174.1:0-21457 GCA_048594725.1 Candidatus Kapaibacteriota bacterium | reverse complement strand
TAAAATTGCAAATCGAAAATCCCATCCCTCAATCGCCCCCCTTCCCCCAATCGAAAATCCAAAGGCAACTATATACTTGAGCGACCCTGAGTAGGCACTCTCGGAAGAACCCCACGCAAAGCCGCGAAGGCGCAAAGAAGTGGTCTTTCTTTGCGCCTTCGCGGCTTTGCGTGATGCATCTGGCATGCTTGGGTCTATCAGGTATATAATCGCCAATCCAAAATCGAAAATCGAAAAATCTCCCGTTACTTTTCTCCGCACCGCCGGATCATTCCCTCTGACGGCACTTCAAAGCATCGTTCACCCCTTCGGGCGACAGCGCTACAAACGGTACGTACCACGGATCAGACGACCGGAGCGATGAATTGGCAACCCGTTGGAGAGCTCTGAGCGGAAGCCGACCCGCTCGCCAGCCAGCTCCCGAGCTCAATGACGTCGGCCCCAAACATTGCAGAAAATCATGTTCAAACGCTTCGTCCCGTTCGCGGGAGCACTTGCACTTATGGTCGGCGTTCTGGCCGGATGCCAGGATTCCCCGACGACGAGTCCCGACACAAGCAACGCCTACACGGTCACCGGGGATGAGGCCTACAAGGCATTCGAACTGGATGCAACCTCGCTGAACGATTTCAGCGACATCGTTGCGGCCGATGAGGCGCTGGGTGATGCGCTTCTTCTGATGTCCCCGCCGCCGCCGCCGGATGGCGATTCGCTCCGTGGCAATCCGCCGGGCAGAGACAGCCTCCGCCGCGGTCCCCGTCCTGACAGCCTGGGCAATCACCGCCCGGACAGCACCCGCCCGGACACCACGCGCCGCCGTCCCCGGCTGGACCCGCCGCGCAAGGATCGTCCGACCCCGCCGAGAAGGAGAGACAGCACGCACGACGGACGGCCCGACAGCCTGCGTAACGGCGGCCGCCCGGACAGCCTTGGGCACCTGCTGCCGATCAACTACGAGCGCATCATCAAGCAGCTCAACCTGACGCCGGAGCAGGATGCGCTGGTACGCCTCTGCTTCAGCGCCTACCGCGATTGCAGCCGCGATGCCGACGCCCGCTATCGCACCGCACGCCAGGAAGCGGCCGGGGCCTACCAGACCGCCATCGCAGAAATCCAGCGGAAGGTCTCGGCCGGCGAGATCACCCGCGAGGAGGCCCGTGCCCAGATCAACGCGCTGAACACGGCATACCGCCAGCAGGTCGGAGATCTGGAGAAGGCCTATCGTAGCGCTCTGGATGGCTGCAACAGCGAGTTTAAGAGCTGTGTGGCATCGCACCTGACGGCCGAGCAGCTCGCCGTGTGGGAACGTCTTGCCCGCCGCTGAGCCGGCGCCCGAGGGAACAACAATGCAGAGCAGGCAGGGGGAGCGAACGTTCGTTTCCCCTGCTTCGTTACGTTAACGTTTGCGCGAACACCCCCGCAACGGTAGATTACCGCTGTATGGTTGAAGCACAGCATTGCAGCTTTCGCGATAGTCTCCGACGCCCGCCACATGGGCCCCCCGCGGCCGTTCGGGCGGCCCGCCCGCTCGCCATGCTTATCACCGCCCTTGCTCTTGCCCACGCCGCCGCACGCGCGCAGAACGCCGAACCGCCCACGTTGCTGCTGGGCCCCCTGGCATCCTACTCGATCGGCATCCAGGACGGCCTTTTTCCGATCTACCGTGGCTCCCCCGGCTGCGGTCTTTTCTCCGACGGCACCAGCACCGCCCTCCGGTTCGGCTTCACGGTGCAGTGGCCGGAACTATTCGGGAGCGATGTGGGGCTGGTGGCTACGGCCGGCTGGGATGATGTACGAAGCCGCTATCTGGCCTACCCCATCGCCGAGCAGCGGCTGATAGACCCGCAGACGCGCGAGCTGATCGATATCGGACGGGAGTTCCATTACGATGCGGCGATGCGGCATATCTCGCTCGATCTGCTTGCCCGCTACAGCTGGTCGGAGCGGCTCGGCGTGGCGCTCGGCCCCTCGCTGGGCTATCGCTATGCGGCCACGTTCGAGCAGAGCGATAACGTGGTGAACCCGCCGGACAGAAGTTTCGCCGACGGGGAGCGGGTTCATCCGATGCTGCTGGGCACCGTTTTCAGGGAGCGGAAGATCGCCCTCGGGGCGCTTCTATCGGCATCCTACAGGATACCGTTGAGCGCACGGCTGATGCTGGCCCCGGAGATTTCGCTTCGCGGGGATATCCTCTCCCCGGTGCTGGAGGGGTCATGGCAGGGGATCAGCGCCGGAGCCGGCGTGGCGATACTCTACACGGTTCCCGGCCCCGCCCCGCTTCCTCCCCCTCCCGTTCCTCCTCCGGCAGATACCGCCGCCACCGATACGGTTGCGGTGCCGCCGCCGGCGCTGGCGGCATCGGTGGCGATACGGGGGATAGACGAGGGGGACCGCCAGGCCCCGGAGGTGGCGATCACCGTGCGCACGGTGATATTCCGCCAGCACACACCGCTGCTGCCGGCGCTCTATTTCGATCCGAACTCGGCGGCCATACCGGAGCGCTACTCCCGGTTGCAGCAGCCGGAAACCGAGAGCTTCACCCTGCTGAAGATCGCCGGGCTCGGGGCGCTGGAGCTTTCGCACAACCTGCTGGATCTGGTGGGCTACCGGATGCGGATGCAGCCGGCAGCGCGCCTGAACATCTTCGGCGCCACCTCCCAGGAGGAGCCCCCGGAGCTGGCACAGGTGCGCGGGCGCGCCGTGCGGGATTATCTCGCCGATGTCTGGAAGATCTCCCGCTCCCGCCTTGAGATCATGCGAAGCGGCACCGGGCCGCTCTCCCGCTCCGAGGAGACGAGCGAGGATGGGCGAAGCGAAAATCGCCGGGTCACGCTCTCCAGCACCACCCCCGGCCTGCTGGCACCGCTGGCGACCGAGCGGATAGGGCGGGATTTCAATCCCCCCCGGATCAAGCTCTTCCCCGTGATAGAATCGGGGGCCGGCATCCGCCGCTGGAGCATCACGATACGCCAGGGGGAGCATCAGCTTGCGCTCTTCGAGGGGAACGGCGATGCGAACTTCGCTCCGCTGCGCTCGGATCTGACCTGGCGGCTGAACGATGAACGGATCGACAGCACGCTGGGGCGCCTGACGGCGGAACTGGTGGTGACCGATTCGGCGGGACAGACCATCTCGGCCACCGACCAGCTCGATCTGGTGATGCGGCGCGATGGAAGGGTTGTGGAAACAGGACGGGAGGTTGATGGGGATGTGGAACGGCTCTCCTATTCGCTCGTGGCATTCGGCTACCGCTCCTCCTCCGGCGACAGCCAGCATCAGCTGCGGCTTCGCGAGCTTGCAGGGCGGATACGCGATAGCGCCACGGTGAGCGTGACCGGCTACACCGATCGTATCGGCGACGATGCCTACAACCAGAAGCTCTCGCTCGGCAGAGCCGAATATGTGGCCGGGGAGCTCCGGAAGCTGGCCGCAGGGCGGGGCCTGCGCGCCGTGGATGTTACCGCCAGCGGGGCCGGGGCGGAAACCGACCGCTTCCCGAACGACCTGCCGGAGGGACGGGTGCTCTCCCGCGGGGCCACGGCCGTTATCGAGCAGCAGCCGGAAAAGTAGAGGGGTATGGGGGGGTAACGATAGTGGCGGGTTGTACTCTGCGCCCCTGTTCGGGCGGGGTTCGGCTCCGGCGGCCTCGGTGTTCGCAAGGGGTTGCGGAGTCGAACTCCGCGACAACGCATCGCGGGAAACGTACCGATAGGGACTTCACCGGTATCCGCGGTCTGCCACGATCATACCGCCTTCAAGGGCTGCAATCTTCACCCGAACAGATCCATCTGGGGATTTCTGCGCAGGCTCCCCTCCAGTTCCAGCAGCCATTCCTTGACATGCAGGCCGCCGGCGTAGCCGGTGAGGGTGCCATCGCTGCCGATCACACGATGGCAGGGCACCACGATGGCTATGGGGTTTCTGCCATTGGCGGCGCCAACCGCGCGGACCGCCGAGGGATTGCCCAGCCGCCCGGCAAGATCGCCGTAGGAGACTGTCACGCCGTAGGGGATATCCAGCAGCGCCTTCCAGACATCCATCTGGAACGCCGTCCCCTGGGGCGACAGCGGGAGATCGAACTCCCTGCGGCTCCCCTGGAAGTACTCCGCAAGCTGGCGCACCGCCTCGGCCAGCAACGGATCATCGCCGGCACGCCGGCTGCCGGCCGGAACCTGCGCTCCGGGAAATCCGATCTCCCGGATAGCGCCATCATCGGCGACGATGGTAAGCTCCCCGAACGGGCTGGCAACGACCGTATGGACTCTGGTTTCGCTCATGGCTGTGTTCCGTGGTCAGTACTCCGGAATCTCTTCTATCATCCTGCTCCCGCGGCACCGCAAGGAACGCATCTCCCCTCTCTTCCAATCGACAATCTTCAATCACTGCACCTTGTACGACTCCAGCACCCAGTTGCCGCTCTCGGCTCCGAGCGAATCGGTGGTTCTGTATCTGACCAGTCCCACCCCGCGCGCCCACCAGTAGGAGGCCCGCTGATCGTGGCGGTCGAACTGGTAACACTCGAAGGTTCCGGCCGGCGTGCTCACCTCTTCTATCCGCACGCACCGCATACCGGCATAGGCCTCTCCGCGCGAGGGGTTCTTGGGGATGGAGGTATAGACCTGAATATTTCTATCATCCTGGGGATAGCCCACCAGTATGCCGTCGAAGGTGACTCCCCAGGCTTTTCCGCCGGCCAGATAGAACACCAGCGGGATACCGGAACCGGTTCCCTGTGTATCGCTCTCAGGATCGCGATAGAAGGGGTAGCCATCGCGCACCGCATCCACGCTGTGAATCACGAACTCCCCTTCCGGCCGCGCTCCTCCCTTGCCGGAGAGATCGCGATAGCGCCAGAAATTCCCCCGCGCCAGCGGTATCAACTGGTCCTTCGAGTCCGGCTCCAGGATGATCCGGGAACCGGTCGGGGAATCACCGCAGGAGGCGATGAATGCCATCAGGAAGATTGCAAGCGGAATGATCGATCGACTTGTCACAGACGCCTCCTTGTACGATAAGAGCGGCAGCGGGGATGCGGTAGCAGGAACCCGGCAGGCCGCAAAAGGATACACGGCGATCCGATGGTTGTTCTCTCGGTATCACGTCCGGCGGATGTCACCTGGCTCCGGCGCTGCAATAGTACGGCGCCGGATGCTCCGTATCGCTACTCTTTAACTACGCATGCCGGCGTTCCAGGCAGAGGGGTTCCCCCCAATGACATCGCACCTCATCGATATCAGACAACGATACGAAGGAAAACCCAACAACCGCACCGCAGGAGGTGCAACGGCCCCTGGAATATTGGCACTTCGCCCCGTAGCGGCCGCAGGGAGCGCGAGCGGAGCAGGACTGCCGGGATGAAAAAAAAGGAGAGCCGGGGGATCAGTTCCGGGCCGGACTATGGTGGCGTAGGACAGAACGTTCGGCGGGGGGACCGGGCCGGAGCGCAGGGACATTTTCTACACGGCTGCGGCCGGAAACATCACCGAAGAGGAATGGCTCCAGGAGGAGTGGCTCCGGAGCCGGGAGTTCCTTATCGCGGGTTTCCGCCGTCAATTTTAACCTTCAACTGTACCGAATCGCTCAGCTGCATCTGCGCTGCCTTCCGCCGCGCCTCCTGCTCCATATACTTGCGCATCACCTCCACCGAGTCCAGCGGCCGCACGGCGGCGCGTATGAGCCGGGGTTTGGCCGGCACCGTATCCGCCTTTTCCGGAGGAACGACGATGGACTGACGCAATACGGTCCGCTGGCGAACGGAGGTGCTATCACTGACCGGCACCATCTTCTCATCCGGTTTCTGCTCATGCGCCGGGGCGCGATGCGGACGTACGGCCGGCGAGGAATCGCGGAGGAGGGGGACAGCCGAGTCATTGCCATGCGGCACGGCGGTATCGATCGCGAGCACCGTGCCGGTGTGCATCACCGGGCTGGAATCGGCGATGATGCCTGGGGCGGGCGCCAGAGAAGGGATCATATTCATCTTCGCCGGCTCCTTCATATCGGCCAGGGAGTATATCGCCAGCGCCACCCCGACGCTTCCGATCGCGGAGATGGCCGCCAGGGATTCGCGCCGCGTCAGCCATTCGCTCAGGCGGTTCAGCATGGAGGAGTTCGGCGCCGGCCACATGCCATCGCCCGCCGCCCGGTAGAACGGCTTGCCGCCGGAGGCTGGCCCTGCGTGGTTCTCCCCGTTCAGCATCCGCTCCAGCCGCTGCGTCCCCATCACCGGGATCGAGTCGCGATCATGGAGCAGAGCCTTCTCGATAGTCTTCTCATCCTGAAGGAGCTGGCGCAGTTTCGGATCGCTCTGCAGGCGCCGGTCAAAGTTCCGCGCCTCGCTATCGGCCATCCGCCCGGCCAGATAGCGTTCCACCATACGAATGCGAAAACGGTTGAGCATCATACTCTCCCTCCTCTGGTAGACTGTTTACGGAGAGCCGCCCCCTGCTCCTGCCTGGCCGATTGCACCAGTTTCCTTAGTTGAGCACGCGCCCTGGAAGCCCTCGTCCAGATTGCCTCGGATGACTTCCCGAGCATCGTCGCGATATCCTCGAACGAATAACCGCAGTATATGTTGAGAACCAGCACTTCGCGATAATCAAACGACAAATCCTGAAGGGCGCCTACCACCAGCTCCTCCAGCTCCGACGGCTCGTGGATCTCGGTCATCGGGAGCGCCGATTCATCGATGCTGTCGAGCGGAAGAAGACGTTTACGGGCCTTCAAATGGTCTAAACAGAGGTTCCGTGCGATACGCATCAGAAATCCTATGGGATTATGCAGCGGCCGGCCGGAGTTGCGCAGTTCTATCAGGCGCCCCCAGGACTCCTGGGTGAGATCCTGCGCATATTCCAGATCGCCCACCATCTTCACGCAATACGTATACAACCGCTGATTATACCGATGGAACATCTCCATGCATGCGGAATCATCGCCTGCAAGGAAGCGATTATACAGGGCGACCTCTTCCTGAAGAGATGAGGCCGGACGTTTCTGAGGGGTACTCCGCGCATCCGCAGTGGCGACGTGGAGTGGCAAGACATATTGATCCATGACCTGGTCGAAGGGATATCCGTTGCTGCTTCCCCGGTAACGGCTCACACCGGCGGAACCTTACAGTGGTATGCCGAACTATTTTCATCCGCCTGCTGGCTTCCCTCTTCATCATTCCTCCCATCGCCCGCTTCCTCTCCCGTAAATCCCCCCTTATCATCGAAATCTACCCAATTTCCGGCTCCGGCCCCCTTGCATCCGGACTCCCCGGTTTCTTCGTCCGCAGGTAGGAAAGATTCGATCCGATACCGTAGATTTGTGTCCCTTGTGAATCCGGCAGCAGAGCAATGTCCCCCATACCCCTTATGAAATGTATACTCCGCGTGTTCATCACCTGCTTCTGGGGTCTGTTTCTCGCCGGATGCGCCTATAAGGACCAGCTGCCGCCGGTGAGCGCGCCACTATCGCAGATCTTTTCGGTCTCCGGCACGGTCCGCACCAGCGATGGCCCCCTCCCCTCTATCATGATAGAGCTCTCCCGGGATGGCATGAACTCCTCCCAGCGCACGGTTCGGACAGGAGCCGATGGAAGCTACCGGTTCGACGGTCTTGCAAACGGATCGTATACGCTGACACCATCGGCGCCGGGATTGTTCTTCACTCCGAGAAAGCATACCGCCACCATCACCGATGCGGCCGTGAGGGAACGGAACTTTAGCGCCGCCCTGCCGCTGGTCCCCATGATAACCTTCCCCCCCCGCATCTTCACCTTCACAATGGGATCGGATAGCTGGGGAGTGGAGGAACGCCCTCTCAGGGAGGTGACGATCAACTCGTTTGATATCTCCTCCCACGAGATCTCCCAGAAGCAATGGGGGGCTGTGATGGGAAACAATCCAAGCCTGTACAAGGGGGATGACCATCCGGTGGAACAGGTAAGCTGGGATGACGCGGTAGCATTCTGCAACGCGCTCTCGCTGCGCGAAGGGTTCCAGCCGGCGTTCATCATCACCGGGGATGGCACGACCTGCGATTTCGAGGCGAACGGCTACCGGCTGCCAACGGAGGCGGAATGGGAGTATGCATGCCGCGGCGGCTTGCGCACCGATACCTATCAGGGGAATCTCCTGCACGACAGCATCGGCTGTTTCGATGAGCCGGTGCTGAATATCATCGCCGTGTACTGCACCTCCGGCGGCATCCACCAGCGCTCCGGAAGCAAGAAACCGAACGCGCTGGGACTGTACGACATGATAGGGAATGTGGCCGAATGGTGCTGGGACTGGTACGGGAACTATCAGAAGGGGGACCGGAGCGATCCCCGGGGGCCGCAGTCCGGCACCCTGAAGGTGATCCGCGGGGGATCGGCCTACCAGCCGACCTATCTTCTACGCTCGGCCGCCCGGGCCTCGCGGGCTCCGCAGGAAAGGCAGAGCGGGCTTGGCTTCCGGGTTGTCCGCTCCGTCCGCTAGGGCCCGGCCTGAAGCCCGGATGCTTTTATTTCCGTTCTCATTCTGTCTGACATTAGGAACCCGGGATGCTCACCCGCCGCTTTCGTACCCCGCTCTCTTATCTGCCGTTGCTGCTCCTCTCCCTGCTGCCGCCGGAGTCGGCGGGGCAGCCGATCTCGGTTCTTCCGGGCCTGGGCTATGAATATGGCGCCGCGCTCTCCATCACCCGGTCCCCCGGCATCATCAACCAGTTTCAGAGCGAAGGGTTCGGCACCTCGTACAACCATACGTTCTGGGTGGGGCCGGATCTCCTGTTCCAGGATATTGCCGGCACCGGCATCGACGGCCTGGCGCGGATACGGGCCGGGTTCGCATCGGGGCGCTTCACCTCCGATCCCTACAGGTCGGTGCAGTTCATCAGCGCCGACAGCACGTCCAGTATCATCACATCCAACCAGTTCCAGGCGCGCACCACGCAGACGCTCGCCGGGGCGGATCTGATGCTGGCCTGGAGTCCCCTTGCCGGGCTCCGGCTGCTTGGGGGAGGATGGGGAAGCTATCGCCTGGCATCGGCCAGCTATGCGGTAGAGCGGATCATGGCGCCGGAGGGTACGGGGTTTCCGCAGACCGGAGGGAGCGAACGGATGATACAGGGGGGAGCGGCGATGGAAGCCGATCGGTTCCGGTTCGGCCTGGTGGCGGGGCTGGGCGTTGAACTACGGTTCTCCAGAGCGCTTGCCCTGCACCCGTCGGTGGTAACCCGCTGCGATCTGGATGCGGCGCGGCGGGATCTGGGATTGCGCGCCTTCAGCTTCGATGCCAGCATAAGCGTGGGGTTCGATCTGGGCTCCTCCGGCGGCCGGGAGCTACCGGACTCGGTGGTGGTCATCGCCGGGAAATCGGATATCCGGGCGACGGTCGATCTCTTCAATGCCGAACCCTCCGCCGGCGACTCCGGCCGGGCGGTCATCCGGATGCGCCATACCGACTACAGCCAGTTCGTCCCCCTTCCCCCGTTCATCTTCTTCGAGCGATATTCCGACTCGGTCCCGGCACGCTATCTCCTTCTGAACAGCTTCTCCGGCGATATGGCGCCGGAGCATCAGAGCCCCGCACGCACCCCGTACGAGGCATATTATAACGTGCTGAATATCCTGGGCAGGCGGATGCGCGATGATGCCGAAGCGCTGGTAACGCTCGCGGGCACAGCCGGTCCGCAGGAGCCGCCTCTTCTCGGGCTGCAACGTGCCGGCAGCGTGCGGCGCTATCTGGGGGCCATCTGGGGGATCGATTCCTCGCGGGTGCGGCTGGCTCTCGATAGCGGCGACGGCTGCACGCCCGGTCCGCTGGAGGGGATGCTCTACGTGCGCATCATCCCCTCCCCCCCAACGCTGCTGGCCCCCACCTTCTCGGCATGGGTGATGCGGGATCACACCCTGCCGAACATCGGGCTTACCAGGAAGATCCGCTCGGCGCTGGGGGTGCGATCCTGGGAGCTTTCGATTCATCAGGGGAGCAGGCTCATCTCCCGGTTCACCGAGGAGAACGAGTTCGATCCGGAGAACGATGCGGCGATCCCGCTGTCGGAGCTTGTGCTGGATGCCACCATCCGGCCGCTGATAGCGATGCTGGAGGTCACCGATCCTACCGGCACCTCCGCGGTCGCCACCGACGAGCTGCGGATAGAGCTTGCCGATACCGCCACGCCGATACAGCGGGAGATACGTTCCTACATGCTTCTGGAACCGACGCCGGGCTGCCCGGAGGTGATGACGATCAACAAGGCGCTGGTCTCCAGCATCTCCGGCTCCGCACGCCCCACCTCCCGGATCTTCGTCAGTTCCCCCCGCCCTTCCTCCAAGGGGAACTGGGGGGCATCGTCGGTGGCGGCGGAGATCCTTACGGCGCTCAACGCCGCCGAGATGGTACCGGCGGAACTGCGCGTGGCGAATGAACCGCTCGGGGATACTACCAGGAAGCTGTTGCCCGAAGAGATGATCTTCAGCCGGGCTGTCCGTGTCACGCTGGAACAACAGGGGGAATAAATGAGGCTACTGAACCGACGGAACAATCAGCCGGAAGATGCTCCCTCCGGAGGGAGGGTGGCCGTGCTGCAGCTGGGCAAGCTGGGCGATATGATCCTCACCACCCCGCTGTTCGCCGCGCGGAAGCAGCAGTATCCCGGATCGGAGCTTACGGTGATAGCGGCCAGGGAGAGCATGATGATCGCCCGGTTTCATCCCCTGGTGGACCAGGTGATCGATTCCCCGCGCGGGTTCCGCCAGCTTCCCACGCTGGCCGCGCGGGTCCGCTCCGAGCACTTCGATCTGTATATCGATATCAAGGATCATCGCTCCACCACCTCACGGCTTGTGGCCGAGGTGGTGCACGCCCGGGAACGGGTGCTGGATCGCGCCAATATGGCGCGCCGCGCCGGCAGCATAGAGCTGCCCCCGCCGCTGGAGCCGGGACATTACGTGGACAAGGCGCTGGCCCCGCTGCGGGCCCTGGCACCGGAGGAGAAGTTCCGCCGCCGCCCCGGCATCGGCATACCGCAGGAGGCATACCGCGCCGTGGACGACCAGATAGACCCCGGCGAGTACGGTCTTGTGGCGGTCAACATCTCGGCCGGGCATCCGTCGCGCTACTGGCAGCCGGCACGGTGGGAATATCTCATCGATCAGCTTTCGCAGCGCTACAGCGTGGCGGTGCTCTCCACACCGGCCGACCGGGCTCTGGCCGATGAGATCTGCACCATGAGGCGGCGCGCCCGCCCCATCCGCACGGAGAATATTCTGGAGGCGGCCGCCGTGGTGGAACGCGCGCGCGCGGTGATATCCCCGGATACCTCCATCATCCATCTGGCCTCGGCGCTGCAACGCCCCACCGTGGGATTGTATCCGGAGAGCCGGGAGAACATCCGCACGTTCGCTCCGCTGTCGGAGCCGCACCGCATCATCACCCCCCCTCCCGGAGGGGAGATCGCCGATATCGGTGCCGATGAGGTTCTGGAGGCCGCGGGGGAGGTGGTGGGGGATTTTCGATTTTAGATTTTCGATTTTGGATTATATACCTGATACAACCGAGCCTGCCAGATGCGAAGGCGCAAAGAAAAGGTCTTTCTTTGCGCCTTCGCGGCTTTGCGTGGGGTTCTTCCGGGAGTGCCTACTCAGGGTCGCTCAAGTATATAGTTGCCTTTAGATTTTCGATTAGATACCTGATAAACCCAAGCCTTCCCGTGAGATTTTCGATTGGGGGAATCTGGCGGAGTGATAGAAGACAAAGCCGCGAAGAAACGCATCTTGTTTGCGTCTTCGCGGCTTTCTGCGAACTGCTGTATCCGGCAGCCACCACCCTTCAACCTGACCGCTCCCACATGGCGGGGGGATCAGAAATCATAGCCCATCGAGAGGTAGTAGCGCGGCGGGCTCCACGAGTCCAGATTGTAGCTCCAGGCCACATCGAACCGGAAGGGGAATCCAAGGAAATACGCGCGCGCGCCCATACCGGTTCCCAGCAGCAGATCGTCCGTCACCAGGGTGCCATCGGCGCGCTTGCTGGCGAGATTGAGCTGGCCCGACCACGCGGTGCCGGCATCCACGAAGACGACGCCGGAGATATACTGGAACAGCGACAGGAGCGGGTTGCCGATGAATGCCTGGAGGATCGGGAAGCGGAACTCCACGTTCGACAGCAGATAGTTGGAGCCGAGCTGCTGGTTGTAGATATAGCCGCGCATCGGATAGGCCGGCGTGGCGAAGAGGAAATCCTCGGCGTTCTCTATCGGCAGCACGTTGTCGCGGATCTCGTAGTTGAACCAGTTCTCCACCCCGCCGATAAAGAACTTCTGCGGGTTCGGGCCGAAGCTGGCGCCGCCGGCAATCCGCCCTCCCACGCTGTAATCGCCGAACTTGCTGATCGGGATGTAATGCCGGAAATCCCCCATCACCGAGTAGAAGCCCACGCCGTTGGCCCCGAGCTTGGGGCTGGCGGTGATGGTGGCGTTGTAGCGCGTGCCGCTGGCCGGGCTGAACGCCCACATCCTGGAATTATCGAACACATAGGTCAGGTTGGGTACCAGCGTCAGCTTGGACTGCCCGCTGATCGGGGTCTCCCCGCGCACCGGCTCGCGCGTCAGGTTCACCACGCTCAGCCCCAGATCCAGGCGGCTGAAACGGTCGAACGGATTGGAGGCCCGGCCGGTGAGGCCGTACTGCCGGAACCGGGTAAGGTACTCGTTGCGGCCGCTGGTGCGGATGTTCATAAAGCGGGAGGAGTGAAACAGATCCACGCTGTAATCGATCTTCTCCGGCAGATAACCGTAGCTGAGAACGAAATCGCTGTTCTTCAGATCCAGCAGCAGGCTGGTTCCCACGAAGATCTGATGATCGCCCAGCATATCGCTGAAGAGCATCTGCGTCACCGCCTGCACGCCGTAGAACGAGGTGTAGTTGCCGGTGGCCTGGATAAGATCGGGGGTGAACTTGACCTTGTAATCCTTTACCGCGAAATCCCCCGTCTCGGTTCTCGCGTCGGCCGGTCCCTCCTCGGGACCGGGAGCCGTTTCGCGATCGGGAGCATAGGCGCTCACCGAACCCGTGGCAACCGGTGCCGCCTCCGCCAGATCGATCTTCACATCCCCGTATCCCCCCACCTCCGTTACCGGGGTTACCGGCGGATGCGGCTGGCCGGCGGCCCCATCCCCTCCGGCAGCGGCAAGCGCCTGCTCCCGTTTCAGATACGTGGTCTTGGCGAGGGTATCCCCCTCCACCCGCGTGGTAAAGGGCATGCGGACCATGAAGATATCCTGGCCGTCGCCGTTCCAGGAGGTAAAGGCCAGCATGCTGCCGTCGCGCGTGAGCGAAAGCTGTTCGATGCCGCTGATGGAGTTGGTGATGGGGCGCGGCCGCGCTCCGGCCGAATCCATCACATAGACGTTGAAGATGCCGTTCTCGTCGGAGAGGAACATCAGCTTCCCGTCCGGGCCGGGGGTGGGGGAGTTCTCCACCACCGACTCGCTGTAGGAGATACGGTTCAGCGCCAGCGTCCCGGCATCGATGGTATAGATGTCGCGCGCGTGATAATCGTAGTTCCAGACCAGGAAGTTGTTCCGGTTGGCCTGGCGTATCGGGTTGTCGCGGCGATCGGAGACGAAATAGATGGTCCTGCCGTCCGGCGACCAGTTCGGCTCCTGATCGCTGAAGATGTCGTCGGTGAGATTGTTCAGCTCCTCGGAGGCGATATCGTAGGTATAGATATCTGCCTGATCGCCATGAATCCCCTGGAACGCCAGCTTGCTTCCGTCAGGGGACCAGTCCACCGAGTAGATGGCATCCAGATCGAAGCTCAGGCGCTTCTGGTCGCCATCCACCACATCGATGATATAGATGGCATCGCGCCCCTTCGACTTCACCGCCACGGAGATCCGGCGCCCGTCCGGCGACCACGCTATCGAGGGGGTGAGCAGATGGAGTTCCTCGAAATCGACGTTCTCCTCCCCCTGCACCAGCTTCCTGATCTGGCGCGGGGAGTTCACATCCAGCACATAGATGGAGCGATACCCGTCGCGATCGGATATATAGGCCAGCTTGTCGCCGCCGGGAGAGAGCGATGGGGAGGTATTGAAATAGGAATCATCCTTGCGGTGATCGGTCAGGCGAAGGGCGAAATCCCTGGGGCGTTTCTTATCGGCGATATCCGGCCAGTAGATCTTTTTCAGATCGTAGGACCACTGTTCGGAGAACTCGGCCACATCCTTGCCGAACGCGCCCCGGAAGGCGGCGTTCAGATCTCCGGTGGCCTTGGCGCGATTCAGCAGCTCCCCGATCTTGTCGCGCCCGTAGGTCTGCTCCACATACCAGTAGAATGCCTGCCCGCCCCGGTACGCCCAGTATCCCCCCAGCCGGTCCAGCGGCGGCAGGTTCTCCCCCATCACCGCATCGCGGATGAACATGTCGGTCTCGATATCGTAGCCGTTCTGCGACTCGAACTCGGCCAGCCCCTCGTTCATCCAGATCGGCAGGAAGAAGCGGACGTTGTTGCTGACGAGCGCCTGGATGGAGCCGCCGTAGAACTTGTCGTTCAGCACGGCGTGCACCAGCTCGTGATGGATCACATGCCGGAACTTCTCCCAGTCCCCCTCGAACGGCACGGTGACGCGGTTCTTGTACAACTCGGTAACCCCGCCCACCCCTTCCGGGAGATATTCCCCCACCACGTTGGTCTGCTGGAAATCGTTCTTGGAGTTGTAGATCACCAGCGCTATCCGGTCGGTGATGCGGTAGCGCCAGTGGCTCTGCACCTCCGCCAGAGCGTTCTCGGCGGCGTGGGCGGTGAACTTGCCGAGGTTCAGCCCGGCGGAGTCGTAGAAGTAGATATCGAAGTTATCCGACTGGATGTACTTCCAGTCGAACTTGCGGTACTGAACCTTGTTCTTGCCGAACTGCTGCGCCGGGGCCGGGGTTGCCCCCAGCAGGCCGCAGAAGAGTGCCCCCACCAGAAGCGAGGGCACCACGAAGTGCCGGGGGAGATTACGAATGCTGGTCATAGCATGATATTGGAAAAGCGCTCGTAGGGATCGGTACGGAGCGAAGCCGCCAGCAGCGGCACGAAAGGCGCAGCGAAGAGAGCGCTGGAGGGCTCCCCCCTTCGCTGCGGCTTTGCGGGATATGGCTGGCATGATACGCTCTGTCGGATACCGAAACGCGATTTGGAACAACAGGAACCGGGGCTGCCACATCATTGCAGGATTCCATCCCGCCATGGAGAACACCTTTGTACCGACGCCGCGTCGCGCGGAGCATTGTACACTTCACCTCGCTTCGAAACCCAGGCGGGATAATACCGTATCCCGGGTTCCCCATCAACCCCTCCCAGGGGTATGCCGCGGGCGGACGGAGAGATCTTGTTGCAACTGATTTGCATTTTTTATTTGTCATCGATCTCTTTTCCGCCGTAGATTCGTTCTCCTTCGTGAAGAGCCTTCGAACCATATCTCATGCCATCCTCTCGCTGGTGATGGCGGCATCGTTCCTGATGATGTCGTTTGCCGCCAGCGTGCACGAGCTGACGCATCTTCAGGCGCCGCCCCCGGATGGTTCCTGCGCCCATGCCGAACTCCATTCCGGCGTGCTGCCGGCCGTGGCGGGAAGCACGATCTCGGCATCGGCCGATCGCGGGGCTCATCTCATCGCGGAGGCGTTCTGCTTCCTCTGCACCCATACGCCGTCGGTGCTGCCGGCCGTAGCGCACAGCATCGAGGAGACCTTCCCGTCTCCCCGCGATGTGGTTCCGCATCCGGCACCGGCATCGCTGCACGGCTACCGTCTCCCCTCCACATCTCCACGCGCTCCCCCCTCTCTGGGATAATCCTCCGTTTTCTCGCCCATGTGCTCCGGCCGCACCTCCCGTGCGCTGCCAGGGCCGCCGCGATCCCTTCTCCGTAGCAACGTCCGAACGGGGCGGAATGTGACATCATTCCCCTCTTGCGGGACCGAGCTGGAAATGGATTGCCCGGCCGCAGAGGGCATTTCGCACCAGGGGTACGTGCACCGGCATCCGGCGATGTTCCGGATGCAATGGCCGTGCCCGCCCCCCATGCCCGCCCCGGAACATGGCATCGCTCCTCTTCCGGCATCCCTCGCAGCGGATGCCGCCGCTTCGCGTAGTCGCTCAACAATGCCCGCAATACAGGATTATTCCTCCCATGAATACTTTTCTCAGAACGCTTCTGGCCTCCCTCTCGGCAACCCTCCTTCTGGCGGTTCTCTGGACCGGCTGCTCCGACAACCCCGCCGATCACGGCAACGACGACGATCATTTCGAGGCCCGTGGCGTGGCGCTCCGCATCAACGGGCTGGATACGGTGGTGGTGGACAGCAACCGGATCAAACAGGGAAGGCTGGTGGTGAAGGAAGGGACGACAAGCCCTCATATCTCGGTGGAGTTCATCCGGGAATCCGATGGAACCCGTGGCACGCCGGACACCGGCGACAAGGATCATACGCTCGGCTGGAGCATCGCCGATACCTCCGTTGCGGAGGTGGAGCACGAGGCCGAGGATGGCGAATGGTCGCTCCATATCGTCGGCAAAAAGGCCGGGCAGACCACCATCATCGTCCGGATGCTGCATAACGATCATCCCGATTTCGAATCGATTCCGATCCCGGTAGAGGTGACCCCGTGAGCCCCCGCTCCCCCCTCGGGCTCCCGGCATCGCTGGCCGGGCTGATGCTCCTTCCCCTGCTCCTGCTCTCTCCGGCCGCCCGTGCCGCCGGAGAGGAACGCCCCGGTGGCGCCGGGCCGGATGCAGGGGGCGGCAGGGAGGCTCCCCCCCCCGCCGGCGTGCTGGTGGGACGGGTGATCGACGCCGATACGAAAGAGCCGGTCCCCTGGGCCACCGTGGTGATTACCGATATCCACCGTGGCGACGTCACCCACGGCGACGGCGGCTTTCATCTGTACGATCTCCCCGCCGGGCGCTATTCGCTGAAGGTGAGCCATCTGGGCTACCAGACGGTGGTGCGGCAGGTCACGGTGGGAGATGGCGATACCACAACCCTGACGATACCCCTCACCCCCACCCCGCTTCAGGGGGGGGAGGCGGTGGTCTATTCCGATCGCGATGCCGGCCAGAAACGCTCCTACGAGCCGGCCGAGGTTCTCTCCGGCACGAAGCTCCAGCAGCGGCTGGGGCGCACCCTTGCCGAAACGCTCGGCTCGGAGGCCGGGGTGGCGCAGCAGTCGATGGGGCCGGCTCCGGCACGCCCGGTGGTGCGCGGGTTCGGCGGGGACCGGCTGCTGATACTCCAGGACGGGGAGCGCACCGGCGATCTGTCGGCAACCTCCGCCGATCATGCCGTCACGGTCGACCCTCTTACGGCCGAACGTGTGGAGATCGTGCAGGGGCCGGCCTCGCTCCTGTACAGCTCCAACGCGCTCGGCGGGGTTATCAACGTGGTGGGAGAACGGATAGCCTCCAGCATGCCGGACCGCGCGCACGGCACCGCCAGCGTTCAGGGGGAGAGCGTGAACATGGGCTATACCGGCGGGATCTCCCTTTCCCTCCCCGCCGGGCCGCTGGCTATCCAGGCGGAGGGGAGCGCACGCAGGGCATCGGACCTCTCCACGCCGGCCGGGGAGCTGGGGAACACCGATATCGCAACCTACAGCGGATCGCTCGGGGCCAGCCTTGTGGGATCATGGGGCCACGCGGGGCTGGGAGCCAGCACCTACTCCACCGACTATGGGGTGCCGGGGGGCTTCACCGGCGCGCATCGCGACGGGGTGCGCATAGAGCTCCAGCGGAGCCGCGCGGAAGGACGGGCCGAACTGCTCCAGGGAGAATCGCTCCTGCGCCGGGTGGAACTGCACGCCGGCTACACCCGCTATCATCACCGGGAGATCGAATCCAACGGGAGCGTCGGAACCGAGTACGGCGTGCTGACCGGGGAGGCCTCGGCCACATTCCACCACGGCGCGCTGGGCCCGTTCGCCCGCGGAGCGGCCGGCGTCTGGGGCGAGATGCGTGATTTCGCCGCAGGGGGCGGAGCGTTCATCCCGAACACCGCCGAGACCAACCTGGCGGGATTTCTCTACGAGGAGCTTCCGGCCGGCGACTTCACGGTGCAGGGGGCGGTCCGGTTCGATCTCCGCATCACCGATCCGGCAACGGTCGGACCCTCGGCGATCGGCGAGATCGCAAAGCGCACGTTCGCCAACGTCTCCGGATCGGCATCGCTCCTGTATGAGATCGGCGCCGGGCTGCGCGCCGGGCTCACGGTGATGCGCTCGTTCCGTCCTCCCACGATCGAGGAACTGCTGTCGCGCGGGCCGCATCTTGCCTCCTACTCGTTCGAGGTGGGCAACCCCTCGCTCGATGAGGAGCTGGGGTTCGGCACGGAGCTTTCGCTGCGCTACAACGGCGAGCGGGGACACGCCGGGATAGCGCTGTTCCGGAATTCGCTGGCGAACTATATCTATCCGCGCAACACCGGCGATACCAGCTTCCGGCTGCCGCTGCCGATCTACCAGTACACCGGCAACGATGCGGTGATGGAAGGGGGAGAACTTTCCGGAGAGTACGAGGTGCTCCAGGGACTGGTGGCCGGCGGGACGATCAGCTACGTGCGGGGAACGCTGCGCGATAACGGCGCGCCGCTGCCGTCGATCCCCCCTCTCAACGGCCGGCTGAATCTCCGCTACCAGAACGGCCCCCTTACCCTGGGAGCCGCCGCACGGGGCGCGGCAGCACAGGAACGGCTCGGCGAGTTCGAGGAACCCACCGCCGGGTACCTGGTCTACGATGCGTTCGGGCAGTACCAGCTCTCCGGAACATCGCTGCTGCATACGGTGGTGCTGAGCCTGGAAAACCTGGCCGATACCGAATACCGGATGCACCTCTCCCGCGTCAAGTCGATCATGCCGGAGCCGGGACGCAACCTGAAGATCCTCTACAGAATGTATTTCTGAGAGCCTGCGATGGCAGGCAGATGCCCATGGGATCTGCCTGCCGCTCAGGTAGCGGCCCGCCGCCGGTAGTCCCGCGAAGCACTGATTACCCGCCTTTGCCCACAATCCTTTCCCCATCCGATCGCAGGGTGTATCTTGGGCGCCGCCGGGGGCCAACGCGACTCCTACTTGCCGCCCGGCCTTCCAACACGCAACAAACCCATACCCCTATGCGATCAGGCGTTACACCTGGATTGCTGGCCGCATTTGCCCTCTCAAGCGGCAGCCTACTGGCTCAAACCACCCCCTCGCAACCGGATACGATCAAAGTCTACCGCCTCGGCGAAGTGGTCGTCACCGACGGCCCCATCGACAGAGTCAGCGCCGTCACGGTCGACAAAGTCTCCATCGACAGGATCGATGCCACCGATGCGGTGACCGCCGCCGGCGTGGCCTATCAGATACCGGCCGCCCGTATCCAGACCAATTCCCGTGGCGAAGCCCTGCTGTACCTGCGCGGGGCCGGAGAGCGCCAGATAGGGATCTTCTTCGACGGCGCCCTTATCAATGTCCCGTGGGACAACCGCGTGGATCTCAGCCTGATTCCGCTCAATGCGGTTGGAGGGATCTCCGTCACCAAGGGGGTTCCCTCGGTGCTCTACGGAACCAATGTGATCGGTGGTGCGGTCAATATCGCGTCGCAGGAGCTGCGCACCCCCGGCTCTCTTACGGAGGTGGAACTGATGGCCGGAACGAACTCCTTCGGGAGCGGATCGGTGACGCATCTGGGGAACGTGGGCGACTTCAATTATCTCGGTTCGGTGGGCTATTTCACCCGCGATGGCTATACCCTCCCGGACAGCGCGGCGCTGTTCGGCAGCGAGACCGCCCCGTTCCTGTACAACCAGCCGGACGGGGAACTCCGCACCAACTCCGATTCCAGGGTCGCCAATCTCTTCCTGCGCGGCGAATACCGCTTCTCCCCCTCGGTCAACCTGGGCCTGTCGCTGAACGTGATCGATGGAGCAAAAGGGGTGTCGCCGGAGGGGAACGTGGAGGATGCGCGGTTCTGGCGCTATCCGGAGTGGGGCAATATCACCGCCACGCTCAACGGCGACGTCCGGTTCGGCCCCGACGACGACTGGAGCCTGCGCGGCGCGATCTGGGGAACGCAGTTCCATCAGTCGATCGACAATTACACCGGGGCCGACTACCAGGCCCGCGATACGCGCCAGGAGGATGAGGATATGACGCTCGGCGGGCGCTTCGTGCTTCAGAAGCAGTTCGGCCGTAACGTCCTGAGCCTGGCGCTCAACGGCCTGCAATCCACGCACGATCAGGCCGACAACCGGTACGACTCCACCGGCACCATGGTTGTGGCACCCACGCTGGCCTACGAGCAGCAGATCTACAGCGTGGGCCTGGAGTACGACTACAAGGTGACCGATATGCTCGGCGTCACCCTGGGCGCCAGTTTCGACGGGATGAACACCCCGAAGACCGGCGACAAGACCGCCACCATCGACGGGTTCTCCGATTACAGCCTGATGAGCGGCATCACCATGCAGTTCACCGAAGAGCTTGGCGGGCGCATCTCGGCCGGCCGCAAGAGCCGCTTCCCCACCATGCGCGAGCTGTACGGCGAAGCTCTGCGGCGGTTCCTGCTGAACCCCGGCCTGAAGCCGGAGCAGGCGCAGCTTCTGGAGCTTGGCGTGGAGGGGAATTACGATGAAGGAAGATTTGCGGTGGTGGGATTCGGCAATATCACCGAGAATACGATCGACCAGGAGAACGTGCGCGATTCGAATAATGTATCGCGCCGCCGCCGCATCAACCTTCCGGGAAGCCGGTCGTTCGGTGTGGAGCTCTCCGGCGAGTTGCGCGCGGTGGATGCGCTCACGCTTACCGGCCATTTCGCCTATATCTACACGCGCCGCCGCTCCAACGACGACAACGCCCCCGATTCCACGCTCTATCTTTCGGAGAAGCCGGAGATCATCTCCACGATCTCTGCCCGCTACGAATTCCCGTTCGGCCTTCAGCCGGAACTCGAATTCGCCTATACCGGAACCGCCTATACGCTGAACGAGGATAACATCTTCGTGGGGCTGCCGACCAGCGCCGTGCTGAACGCCCGCCTGGCCTACAGGCTTATCCTGCCGCTGACCGAGAACTTCGCATCGCAGGTGTTTATCCGCGTCAACAACATCACCAACGAAGTGGTGCTGCCGCAGCTCGGACTTCCGGCTCCCGGCCGCGAAATCCAGGGCGGCATCAAGGTGACGTTCTAGGGATTTTCGATTTCAGATTTTCGATTGATGGTCCCGCCGGTAGAGATGGTCTCTGCCGGGGGACCGTTTTATTTTCGATTGACGATTTTCGATTTTTGAGGAGATATTTTTTAGGTTCTTTTCCTCCCCAATCGAAAATCCAAAATCGCGAGGCACCTCTATACTCCAGTGCCCCCCACTATGCACTCCCGGAAGAATTCCACGCAAAGCCGCGAAGGCGCAAAGAAGAGATCTTTCTTTGCGCCTTCGCGGCTTCCCGTGATGCATCTGGCA
>JBMDXA010000173.1:0-8192 GCA_048594725.1 Candidatus Kapaibacteriota bacterium | reverse complement strand
TACGCAAGAGGAGTTGACCCGAGAAATTGACGCCTACAGCCAAACACGTCAGCAGGTGAGGTTGCGCTGGAGATTTACAAAGAACGACGCACGACAGAAGCTCGCCCGGCACTATCCAGAATTACCGTAACAGCCTACTAGAGCGGATTTCAATTCAGTTAAGCCCTTTCAGAACTGGAAGAATGGGCCGTTCCTACGGAGCTTCCGAAGAACATGCGGTGTTGTTTCTACAGATAGGCAACACCTATCGGTGTCCCCTACGGGGGCCACGATAGCTTAACCATAGTGAAATCTGCTCTAGGAGAACTGTCGCCGGCATTCCCTGGTGCAGCGTCCTCGTTCACTCTGATTTCTACTCCCCCCGCCTCAGTGTTCGCAGGCGTCGCGGAGTTGAACTCCGCGACAACGCAAGATCACCGCACCTTCCCATAATGCCTCTACCCTGGCCGGTCCTGTCAGATATATAACCGCCCCATCGCCTTTCCCATTCGTGAAGATTTCATCCCCAACGGATGAATCCATCCAACGCTCCCCCACCCCCGCCAACCAAGATTCGCGCTAATTCGCGGATAGGGAGAGGGCGAACCGGTACTTGAACCCGTTCTCCGCCAGCCAGGGGGAGCTGGCATAGAGGGGCAGATGGAAGCTCAGCAGCAGGGGGGCCGGGGCGTCCAGAGCATCGATGATGGTGCGGGGGAGGAACGCGTTGATGAGATCCACCGAGACCACCGCCCCCGCCTCGTAGGAGGGGCGCTGGTTGAACCCTCTGATCGCAAGATCGCCGTCGAAGAACGTTCCGGCCGTGCCGTAGACCTTCAGGTCGAACCTGTTGAGGATCGGCACGTTCGCGATCCGCGCGAACGGGTTCAGATCGCCGACGCTGATGCGGGCGTTCAGAATGTTTTCGGCAAACCGGAGCTCATCCCCGGCGCCGGCCAGCGAGAGGAGATAGCCCTGCGTGGGGAGCACCAGATGATTGCGCGCGGCGAACTCCGGGCGGATGTTCATCGCAAGCCGGTGCATCTCGTTCAGATGCATCTCGCGCGAGCGCGCCCCGGCCACATTGAAGGTCCTCTGCGCCGGCGGCTCTCCAACCGAGGCGCCGAAGAAGAGATCGCTCGTGATGGTCATCCCCCACAGATTCCCCAGATACTGGCCGCCGATCTGCCACTGCGCAAAATCCGAAGCGCTCGCAAAACCGGCATCGAACCGCGCCGAGGCGCGCCAGCGCCGGTACGGTGCGGGATTGGCCGCCGAGAACTCGTATCCCAGCCCGATGGTGTTGTATCCGCCGCCATCCCATGGTGCCAGCGGGTTCGGGTAGTTGCCGCCAACCAGAACCTCCCGCTCGGCGCGCAGGTTCACCACATGCGATGCCGGTGCGGCATAGTAGAAGGGACGTATCGTCTTCTCTATCTCCGCTCCCCATCGCTGTACGCCGTCGGCGTTGGTGGCAAGAAGGCTGATCCGGGTGAGACGTCCCAGGATGTCGTTGCGGGTGTCGTAGCGGAGATCGTAATCCACCCTGCGGGAGTGGAGATTGTAGTAGATGCCGGCCTTGCTGTTATAGCGGTTGAACGCATAACCGCCGTCGGCCACAAAACCGAGCTGCGCTCCGTCGGCCTGGGAATACCATACCGTGGGACGCAGGCGGATGGTATAGCGGTCGATCGGGCGGTCCAGATCCCACCGGCGGTAGAAGACGGCATCGGCCCCCGGTAGCAGGTCTCCCAGCAGCCCCGTGTTGGCGATGTTGTTGGTGCGGTCCAGATCGGGAAGCTGGAGCGAGGTATCGATGATGGCGCTCACCACCTTCTTCGGCGTGATAAAGCTGGCGCTGTAGGCCTGGTGCACCCAGGTCCAGCGGGGGAGCTGGAAATCGGCCCCCGGCTTCGCCCAGGTCTCGACCGGTATCCAGGCGGAGGCTTTTGTGCCGTCGGCGTAGATCAGGGTGATATCGAGCGGCATGGTGGCCTCATCCCGGTTGGAGAGTTCCAGCGTGGTGCGATATCCTCCTCCCTCGGCCGGTTCGGACGCCAGATCGTCGATGGCGTAATCGAGCGTCTTGGCGGAGCCGATCCACTGGTTGAAGAACCAGTCCAGCCGCATCCCGGTGGTTCCCTCCGCCACCTGCTCGAAATCGCGGGTGGAGGGGTGGCGGAACTTCCATCGCTCCAGATAGCGGTGCATGATGCTGTCCAGCGTTTCCCGTCCGAACATGTACTGGAGCATGTCGAGCACGGCCTCCCCCTTGGAGTAGACCAGCCCCGCAGTGGAGTTCTCCCGGAAATGATCGTGGTAGGTATCCAGCGCCTCGTCGTAACCGGCTGCCGCCAGCTCGTAATATCCCCCCACTTCCTTCCAGCGGGTGCTGTCCCAGGGGTAGATCAGATGATCCAGCCCGAAATAGGGGTTGGGCCGTCCCAGCACGCTGATGACGAAGCGGTTGGCCTCGTTGGTGAGGAACTGCGCAAATCCCTCGTCCATCCAGGCTTCCTGGGTTTCGTTGTTGGCAAGCATGCCGTAGTACCACTGGTGGCCCAGCTCGTGGGCTATCACGCCGGCGAGCGATGCCTGGGTGCGGTTGCCGGTGATCATGATGAGCTGCGGATATTCCATGCCGCCGTCCCCGGCCATCGCCACGGTGAACTGCGGCCAGGCGTAGCGCCCGAACCTCTTGCTGAAGTACTCCATCAGGATCTCGGTCCAGATCGATACGTTCCGCCATACCCCCATGTAGGAGCGCTTCACCAGGGCATGGAGGGTGACATCCTCCCAGCGGTGGATCATATGCACGTAATCGGGATCGGCGGTCCAGGCGAAATCGTGCACGTTCTCGGCGTGAAACCGCCAGGTCTTGGTGCCGGATGGGGGAGAGGCCGGGGGAAGGATCGTGGTGTCGATGGCCCCGAGCTGGTAGCCGCAGCCCACCTCCTCCGGGTTGGTGATGACCCCGGTGCCCCCCAGCACGTAGCGGGCCGGCAGGGTGATCGCCACATCGTAGGTTCCGAAGACCCCGTAGAACTCTCTTGCCACGTATTCGTCCCGGTGCCATCCGCTGGCATCGTAGGCGGCCAGCTTGGGGTACCATTGCGACATCGAATATTCCACACCCTCGCGGCTCATCCATCCTCCCCGGCGGGTCAGCAGCGGGATCTGGGTCTTCCAGCGCATCTCCAGGATCGTGGAATCCCCCGGCGCCAGCGCCCGGACCAGCGGAACGGCCAGGATGGTCTCATCGACGCTCCAGGAGAGGGGAACGCCCTCCTGCGCCATCTGCTCCACGGTGACGCTCCCCTGGAACTCCGGCGGCAGGCGGTCTATGCCGAGCCCCGATCCGGGGATGTTCCTGCTGCGCACATCCATCATGCTCCCCGGTTTGAACGCCTCGTAGTAGAGATGATAATAGACCTCGCGGAGCGTGTCCGGGGAGTTGTTGTAGTACACCAGCCGTTGCGTTCCGCTGTAGGAGTGTGATTGCGGGTCCAGCCGGATATCCATCGTGTAATGGACTTTCTGCTGCCAGCCGAAGAGCGCCGCAGGGGCCAGCAGAAGGAGAAGAGGGATGATCCCCCGGAGGAGATGCGGGACGGACGGATGGGTCATCTGCGGAAACCTGGTAACTGCCATTGCGGGGGATCTCATCAGTTCCTTTACAGAAAGCTACGCGGCCGTTTCCAACGGCTCACGGCGTACTTCGTCGAAACAACTATCTTTGGCGCTGGAACGCGCTTTCATACGTAGTTTAAAGAATTATGAACATCTTCCAACCCGACTCCGAGCAGTATACCGCCGCTCTCGGCGGCACGGTCTACGTCCGGCTGTCGCGCGGTATCGTTCGCGGTACCGGTGCCGACCGTCTGGATCTGCTTCACCGGTTATCGACCAATGCCACACGTGATCTGAAACCCGGCGATGAGACCACGACCATCCTGACATCCGACAAGGGGCGTGTCATCGAGGTGGTGCGCGTGATCGCGTTCGGGGATCATCTGCTGATGCTCCTGTCCGGAACCGATACCGGCCGCGTTCGGGCCTGGCTCGATAAATATACCATCATGGATGACTTCGCAACCGCCGATGCCGGCGGGGAATACGAAGTCATCGGCGTCTATGGCGATCATGCCAAAAGCCTGGTGGCCTCGGCGTTCTCCATGGAACTGCCGGATACGGGAAAATGGACCTCCGCGGCTATCGGCGGCGGACAGATCGTGGCGCTTCGCGATGTGCGCCTTACCGGCGCCGGCGGGTTCCTTCTGCTGGTCCCGGCCGCTGACGCCGGCGCGGCCATCACACGGCTGATCGATGAAGGGGGGCGCGCCATCGACGAGAACACTTACGAGACCCTCCGGATCGAGGCGGGGGCGCCGGCCATCGGGCGGGAGCTTACCGAGTCGTACAACCCGCTGGAGGCGGGGCTGACGCAGTTCATCTCCTTCAACAAGGGATGCTATATCGGGCAGGAGGTGATAGCCCGGCTGGATACCTACGACAAGGTGCAGCGGCATCTGGTGGGGCTCCGGTTCCAGGATGATGCCCTGCCGGCCGATCCTGAGGCCGCGCTGGAGGTGTACGATGCGGTGGAGGGGACCAAGATAGGGGCGGTGACCTCGCTGGCGTATTCCCCCTCGCTCGGACGTACCATCGGGCTGGCCTATGTACGGACCAACCATGCGGTGCCGGGGGCCGAGGTGCGTGTGAAACCGGCCGGAGCCGAGGATAGCCCCGCCGCCGCTTCCATCATCAAGCTGCCGTTCGACCGATGAGCGGCACCGTGCTTATCACCGGGTCCGGCCGCAGGATCGGCCGCGCGCTTGCGCTGCGGTTCGCCGAGCGCGGCTGGCGTATCGTGCTCCACTACGGCAGCTCCGAGGAACGCGCCCGCGAAACGCTGCGGGACGTTGAAGCGCTGGGGGCGGAGGCCCTGCTGCTTCGGGCCGATGTGCGCCGGCGCGATGAGGTGCGGCACATGATTGGCGAGGCATACGGGAAGTTCGGCTCCATCGATGTGCTGGTCAACAACGCCGGGATCTATCCTCCGGCCGTGCCGGTGGCCGAGACCAGCGAGGATCTCTGGCGGAGCGTGATGGAGACCAACCTCTACGGCGAGTTCTTCGCCGCGCAGGCCGTGGCCGAGCGGATGCTGGAGATGGGAACCGAGGGGCGTATCGTGAATTTCTCCTCGCTGGGCGCATACCAGATCTGGAAGGACCGCGTTGCCTACAATGTCTCCAAGGCCGCCGTGGTGCAGCTTACCCGCGCGCTGGCGCGCGCCCTGGCCCCGACGATCACGGTCAACTCGGTTGCGCCCGGTGCCATCGAACTTCCCGATGATCCCTCCCCGGGAACGCTGCTTCCGGCCGGCCGCATTCCGATGCGTCGTTATGGCACGACGGATGATATCTTTCGAGCCGTCTGGTTCTTTGCAGTGGAGGCCACCTATATCACCGGCCAGACCCTGATCGTGGACGGGGGGCTCAATATCGCGCAGGAGACATCACAGGACTGATCCGCGAATGGCCGCGAATCTTGATGGGCGGGATCTGCGGGTGCTGATGTGGTATCGTTTGTTGAATATGGAAATCTTCGCGAATGATATTTGGTGATGAGGATAAAGATGCGTCAATGCCGGTGACCGGCATCATGAATGGCGGCGAATCTTGATGAAGAGAGGAGGCTGCGGGCGCTGATGCGGTATCGTTTGTTGAGTATGGAAATCTTCGCGAATGATATTCGGTGATGAGTGCCAGTGACGTATGATAGAATGTGATAGAATGACAGATGAAGTTGGTAGGCGGTAGATGATAGCTGCCGGATAACGGGAACCAGGGGATAGCGGTAAGTTTTGGGGATCTCTGTGCTGCGATTGATGCGCAGAAGAAGCCTTGACCGACATTCTCCTGCCCGGTTCCTCTTCCTGCTATCATCTGCAATGCAAGTATCTCAAGACAGCCGCAGGCCGCGTACTGCTAACTACGTACTACGAAACCAAGCTCTACTAGACCAAACCTTCATGTCGACACCATATGTGCAGGGGCCGGATCAGCCGTTGCAGAAGGCATACAACAATCCGGAGTTTCTCAACAGTCCGGAGGCGCGTATCCTCCGTATCATGGCGGAGTACATGGAGCCGGAGGCCCGTTTCCAACGGCATAATGTGCTGGGAGCCGTGGTCTTCTTCGGCTCCGCCCGCATCATCCCGCCGGAGCGCGCCGATGAGGAGATCGCTGCGGTGGAGCGCCAGATCACCCAGGCCGATTCCGAGGGGGAACGCCGCGATCTGCTGCTGAAGACCCTGGAGGCGCTGAAGGGGAAACGCCTGATGAGCCGCTATTATGCCGAGGCCGCCGAGCTGGCCCGCCGCATGACCCTCTGGGGGATGCGGCATACCCCGGAAGGGGGACAGAAGAAATTCCTCGTCTGTACCGGAGGGGGACCCGGCATCATGGAGGCGGCCAATCTGGGAGCGCATCAGGCCGGCGGCGAATCGATCGGCCTGAATATCTCGCTGCCGTTCGAACAGATGCCGAACCAGTATATCTCGGCTACCTTCAACTTCGAGTTCCATTACTTCTTCATGCGCAAGCTCTTCTTCATGTCGCTTGCCAACGCGCTGGTAGTCTTCCCCGGAGGGTTCGGCACGTTCGATGAGCTGATGGAGGCGCTCACGCTGGTGCAGACCCGGAAGGTGCTCAAGCATCTGCCGATCGTCCTGTACGGCACCGACTTCTGGGACGAGGTTATCAATATGCCCCGTCTGGTGGAGCTTGGAGTGATCTCGGTGGAGGATCTCGATCTGTTCCATCGTTCCAACGATGTGGACGATGCCTACGACTATCTCACGAGCAATCTCGCCAAGTATCACGGGCTGGAATATCCCTGACCGTCGGTAAACTCCCATAGCTGTGGTCGCGCCTCTCCGCCGGAGAGGTTCCTGTTCATTCTCTTTCGATGCCAGCCGTCCGGCACTTCGGCAGGCTTCGAACAGGCCGTTCTGTCTCTATGCTCATGGACCATACACCTGTCGATTACGAGTACGGCGCAAAGGCGTCATCGCAGATCAACGCCATTCTGTCGTTGCTGGATGATCCCGATCCGGTGGTGCAGAGCTCCATCCGCTCCCGGCTGCTGGAGCTGGGAGAGGTGGCCGCTCCGGCGCTCAGGAGGGTAAGCCTGGCCGGGGAGAGCCAGTTCATCCGGGCCAATGCCGACGGCATGCTCCGGGATATCGGGCTCGGCAAGTTCCGCTCGGAGTTCGATCTGGTGCTCAATGCCAGACCCTACGGCGGCGATATCGATCTGGAGCAGGGGGCGTTCGCGGTGGCGCGGCTCCGCTATCCGGAGCTTCAGATCGAGGAGTTCCTGGGTCAGCTCGATGGCATGGCGCTTCTGATAAACGAGCGCCTGCGCGGCTGCGACAACGGCTATATGATCGTCCGGGAGATCAACCGCTATCTGTTCCAGCAGCTTGGATTTCAGGGCTGCCGCGAGGACCGCGAGAGCTACGCCGATCCGGAGAACTCCTTTATGAACCGGGTGCTGGAGCGGCGTGTTGGCATCCCCATCACCCTGTCGATCGTCTATCTGCTGATCGGCCAGCGCCTGAACCTGCCGCTGTACGGCATCGGGTTTCCCACGCGTTATCTGGTGAAATACCAGTCCCCCAGCGAGGAGTTCTATATCGACTCGTTCAAGGGGGGGATTATCATCAATTACAGCGATTGCCGCCAGTTCCTCCGCGAGATCAACGTTCCCTACCGTCCGGAGTTCCTGGAGCCGATCAGCAACGCCAAGACCATCGCCCGGATGCTCCGGAACCTCTCGGAGATCTACCGCCAGAACGATCCGATGCTCTCCAACGAACTGGAGCGGGGCATATCGCTGCTGGTGGGGAATGAAGCGGAACGGTGAGCGGATTTACGATTGAGCCGATTTTGGATTTACGATTGACGATTGGGAGAAAAAGTTTGGGAGTTAGCAGGCTAGTAGGCTGTTACGGTAATTCTGGATAGTGCCGGGCGAGCTTCTGTCGTGCGTCGTTCTTTGTAAATCTCCAGCGTAACCTCACCTGCTGACGTGTTTGGCTGTAGGCGTCAATTTCTCGGGTCAACTCCTCTTGCGTACCGATGCGGCGATCCAGACACTGCCGCGCAATTGCTGAGAGCTCGATCTCAGCCATGTTCAGCCAACTG
>JBMDXA010000172.1:0-59061 GCA_048594725.1 Candidatus Kapaibacteriota bacterium | reverse complement strand
CACCTCGTCTTATAAGAAATCAACCGGATGGAGCAAAGGTCATCAAGATGGCAATCGGGAGGAAGTTTTTCCGGTGGGGAGCGCCTTATCATGCAACCGCTCCTGATGCGCCGCAGGCCTGTATCGTACAGGCGCATCACGAGCAGATGTCCGAACGCCGCCCCGATCTCATGCCGTAGCCTGCCAGGCAGGCACTCGGCGCCACCTTGACATTCTTTATCCGAGGTTTATCATGCGGAAGTTCTTCGCATTCTTCGCTCTGCTGCTGACCGGTATCCTGATGGGCGAGGTCGCTCACGCCCAGTGCCCGGGATCGCCCCCCATCGGCACCATCTATATCTGCAATTTCGTCAACGGCCAGAAGGTCGTGACCCTTCCGGGCGGTCCCGCCTCCTCCACCAGCACCGGCGGAGCACAGGTACGGGTTGCCGGGTATAGCACCAACCCCTGCCAGGTGATCTTCGAGGTCATCGGCTTCAACTCGCAGGGTACCGGAGAGTTCGGCTCCATCAACACCGACCTTGTTCCGACCCCGGAGCGCACCACGCTCACCGGCACTACCACCAGCCTCTTCCCGGCCACGCTCGATCTGAACCTCCGCCTGCGGGCCAGCGGATCGGCACTGGGAAGCCAGACCTATACTTCCCAGGGACCTCTGCGCCTGCGCGCAACCAACATCCGCAGTCTGCCGCTCAGGAACCTGAACGTGACCCAGGGCGAGTCGCTGCGTTTCGTCAGCGAGAATGGCTCGCAGACGTTCACGCTCGACCAGACCAACGTGGTGCTGAATCCCTGATAGAGTAGTAGAGAGCATCCATCCGGATAGTACGACGGCCGGCACGCCCATGCTTCGCAGGAAGCTGGCTGTGCCGGCCGTTTTCGATTGCTCGGTGCGGGTTTGCCGCGCAGGCGCTTATCCCTCGTGCACCGGGGGATGCTCGTCGATCCTGACCAGCATGAACTCGGTGCCGTGGGCGTTCAGCACCATGCGGTTGGCGCCTTCGCGGAGGATGTTGCAGCCAAGCTGGTCCACCAGCAGCTCGCGCGCATCGGCCAGATCGGAGGTGAAGAGGGTGAGATGCCGGTGCGGCTGCTCGGCGGGGGGGAGCTGCTGCTGGGGCTCGCCGAGCTTCCCCTTCTTCAGCCTGATAGCCTGCGTGGCCCGCTCCAAGAGCGTTCCGTCGCGATCGACCCCTACCATCTGCAGGGCCATCTCCGCCTCCACGCTCGATGTATCCCGGATCTCGAAGGTGAGGATCTCCACATCCAGGGCGCGATCCCCGGTGATCGGCACGGTGACCAGCGGGTAGGAGAGCTTCCGGAGTTCCTGGAGGAAGACCGTGAAATGCTTCTGCTCGATCTCCCCGAACGCCACATCCACCTTCTCGGCGATCTTCTTCAGCTCCTCCAGATCCTTCGAGGAATCGGGGGAGCGGCGGATCAGCTCGGTGATGTTCACATACAGCGCCGTCTCCGACGGGTTGTTGGCAAGCCAGGAGCGGAACACCCCTACCGGTGCAAGCGTATCGCGGAAGTAGCTGTTGTAGTTCCACGCCGCAAGGCCGCGGTCCAGCATGTTCAGGGCATCGCCCACCGTGGTGGAGAAGTAGATCTGCTCCTTGTCGGCGGTGATGCGGGTGTTGGGGCTAGCTAATGCGAACGCCCAGATCAGCGGGATGCTCTGGCGTTGGGTGATCTCTGCCGCACCGATATCGGTTGGTCCGGCCGGAGACAGGATCAGGTAAGAGCGTGCGAGCATGAATAAATCCAGGTTAGTGAAAATGTAATCCTCAGCCCCAAAGATAGGGGAGATTCATTTCACAACCGTCAAATTCTCCCATAAATAGTCGATTCCGGCCATTATCTCCTCGTTATCCCTCTGTTTTTCCCCGGCCGCCGTGCCTTATCCGTTGGTAGCGACATGTTACGCCGTTGTGGCGGTTGGCAATAGAGTCGTAGCTTGTGAGTCTTTAGATTATTTGCAGCTTGATCCAAAGCTGGTGACGATACACTTCAGTCCGAAAGAATGATACGACGAGACGACATCCGCAACATCGCAATCATAGCGCACGTTGACCACGGCAAGACGACCCTGGTGGATAAGCTCCTTCAGCAGAGCGGAACCTTCCGGCAGAACCAGCAGGTAGCCACCCGCGTGATGGATTCCGGAGACCTTGAACGGGAGAAGGGAATCACCATCATGGCGAAGAATACCGCCATCCACTGGAAGGATATCAAGATCAACATCGTCGATACCCCCGGCCATGCCGATTTCGGCGGCGAGGTGGAGCGTACGCTCATCATGGTCGATGGCGTGCTGCTGCTGGTGGATGCTGCCGAAGGGCCGCTTCCGCAGACGAAGTTCGTGCTGAAGAAATCGCTCGAGCTGGGGCTGAAGCCGATCGTGGTCATCAACAAGATCGACCGCAAGGACGCCCGCCCGTACGAGGTGCTCGACCAGGTGTTCGAGCTGTTCCTGTCGCTGGGCGCCACCGATGAGCAGCTTGAGTTCCCGGTGATCTATACCAACGGCCGCGAGGGCATCTCCAAGCTCGATCTGGAAGGGGAGGAGTTCGATCTCACCCCTCTGTTCGAGATGATCGTGGAGAAGGTTCCCTCCCCGCACGGCGATCCCGGCGGCGACTTCCAGATGATCGTCGCTTCGGTGGACTGGAGCGATTACCTCGGGCGCCTTGCCATCGGCCGTGTCTTCCACGGCAGTGTCAAGACCGGCGACTGGGTCTACCGCATGGTCGGGGAAGGAATCGCCGAAAAGCTCCGCGTCACCAAGCTCTTCACCTTCGAGGGATTGAAGAAGGTTGAGGTGGAGGAGGCCGTGGTGGGTGATATCTACGCGGTTGCCGGCTCCGACAACTTCAATGTGGGCGAAACCCTCGCCACCGGCGAGGAGCCGCAGGCGCTCCCGTATGTCACCATCGACGAGCCGACGATCTCCATGACCTTCATGGTGAACGATTCCCCGTTCGCCGGCAAGGAAGGGAAGTTCGTCACCAGCCGCAACCTGCGCGATCGCCTGATGCGCGAGATCCGCACCAACGTGTCGATGAGGATCGAGGAGACCGACAGCCCCGACCAGTTCATCGTCAAGGGACGCGGCGAGCTGCAGATGGCGATCCTGATCGAAACGATGCGCCGCGAGGGCTACGAGTTCCAGGTCTCCAAGCCGGAGGTGATCCTCAAGGAGATCGACGGCGTGATGAACGAGCCTGTGGAACATGTGGTGATCGATGTGGACGACGAGCACGCCGGAACGGTGATCGACCTGCTGGGCCGCCGCACCGCCGAGATGCAGAACATGCTCTCCACCAACGGCACCACGCGCCTGGAGTTCGTGGTTCCGTCGCGCGGCCTGATCGGCTTCCGCAGCCTGTTCATGACCGAAACGCGCGGCACCGGCATGCTGCACCAGATCTTCCACGGCTACCAGCCGGTGAAGGGCTCGGTGCCCGGACGCAGCCGTGGCGTGATCGTGGCGATGGAGACGGGGGAGGCCACCGGCTACTCGCTGGAGAGCACCCAGGAGCGCGGCCAGCTCTTTATCGGGCCCGGCGTGCCGGTCTACAGCGGCATGATCGTGGGAGAGAACGCCCGCGACGAGGATATCCTCGCCAATGTCTGCAAGAAGAAGCATCTGACGAACATGCGTGCCTCCGGCTCCGAAGGGGCGCTCCGCCTGGAGACGCCGCTGGACTTCTCGCTGGAGCAGTTCATCGAGTATATCGATAGCGACGAGCTTCTGGAGATCACGCCGAAGTCGATCCGGATGCGCAAGAAAACCCTCGATCACACCCAGCGCCAGCGGGAGCGCAAGCGCCGCGAAGCGATGGAGGCCTGATCCGGCGGGAATATTCTTCTCCCGGTGATGGTGTTTGCGGGTAGCCAGCACATGTATGGAACGGCGGTTGCTGAGGGTGATATGCATCCCGGTGGCCGCCGTTTCCGTTTGGCCGACAGAGTGCCGCGGTGCTATACTTGCACCGTGATACCCCTGGATAGTACGACCTGAACCATTGATGATGATCCGTGCATGAGTGATTACAACGTAGAGCAGGAGCCGTTCGATCGCGGCGAGGACGAGTTTGAGGACGCACCGCAGCCGGAGCGCGCCTATCGTTCCGTCGGTATCCTTGTGGCAATGGGGCTGGCAGCCTTTCTGGGGATGCTCGTGCTCGCCAACAACGCCGATACCAGCATGGTGACGGCATCCTATGCGGTGCATCCGGATTCGCTGGAGGAGAAGCCGGGGAGAAACCATCCGGGCCACGGGTTCGCCTTCCCTCCGCCGGCGGCCGTGCTGAGCCATATGCGGCCGCGCGATACGGTGTTCACCACCGACTCGTTGTATCTGGAGGTGAACCTGAAGAAGCAGAACGTCACGGTGCATTTCCGCGACGGCGCTTCGCGCACCTTCCTGGTCTCCAGCGGCAACCCCGCCATCAGCGACGGGATAGCCACCCCGGCCGGCCTCTTCACCGTGCAGAACATGGTGCCGATGGCTATCAGCAGGCAGTTCAACGATGCCCGCCTGCATCACTGGATCGGCGTGCAGGGGGGGGTGGGATTTCATGGCCTGGATGGCAACGGCTACTACGGATATCTCGGCGTCCGCCCCTCCTCGCACGGCTGCCTGCGCATGTCGAAGGAGGAGATCGCGACGATGTACAAGCTGGTGCACCCCGGCGCGCTTATCATGGTGCATAGCGGCAGCCCGGCACGTGTGGTGGCCTTCTGCGCCCCGGCCGATACCGCCGATGCCATTCTGATAGATTCCGCCGCAGTGCATAACCGTAATCTCGGCAGGGAGCGCCTGCAGGCCCTCTACGCCGGGCGTATCTGGACCGATGCCCCGCCCCGCCTGGTACATGTGGCGCGGCAGCGCCTGCGCTGGGGGATGGAGATCGGCGAGGCCCGGAAGATCCCGAAGCAGGAGATCCCGCAGGTCTCCCGGCTGCGCTTCCCCCAACGGATGATGGCCGCCTATCAGCGTACCGACCGGCTTCGTGTTGCGAAGCCTGATAGCGATCTGTTCGCCCTGGCGCATGTCTCCGATTCGGTGGCGGCGGCACAGAACGCCAGCTGGCGTGCCGAGGAGAGCCAGGCCGGCTACCGGGAATGACCGCCGGAGAACCGGCACCGCCATGCACTACCCCTGCCTGTTCAAACGTTATGAAACAACGGGTAGCCTGATGAGGCTGCCCGTTTCCATCATTGCAGTCTGATAGCTGCGCCCGGAGGCCATTCCCGTTCTCCGGCGCTGGGGGATCTCTCCGATACATTTTTCACGACGATGAACAATCAGCCAACAACGGCACAGACACAACGCTGGCACTCCGATATCCTTCAAGGTGAAGAGACCATGCCTACGCGATGGCTTGCAGTATCGGTATTGGAACGGGAGCTGGGGCTGACCGATGGGGGGCAATGGGTGTATGCGCTCCACAAGGAGGTCCGCCCGATCGCCGGCACGGACGATCTGGTGCACCTGTTTCCGCTGCTGGAGGTCTCCGAATCGGAGTTCCGTACCCTTCTGCGGGCCAATATCGTGGCGCTGGGGTTGCCCTTGGAGATCGGTGATTCCTTTCCGATGGATCTGATCGTCGCCGGGGCCATCGGTTCCAGGGATGTCTACTGGAGCAGCCGGGCCCTGAACTGGCTGGAACAGGGCGTTACCCTCAACACCTCGATCGCGGGCCTTCTCTCGGAGTTCATCGGCGGAAAGCAGGGTACCCATCGCGACCGCCTGCGCGCCTCCCGGCTGCTGGCGTGGTGGCGCAGAGGGGCGGAGAGGCTCTAGAAATTTTTCGATTGGCGATTGTGGATCTCCGATTGTGGATCTCCGATTGGAGGAGAGGGTGTGGCAGGTGGGCTCCCGCCGCAACGGCCACGGACCACCGATACCACTGACGGCGGGCGAAGCCCGCGGACGGACCATGGACTCTATGCCAGGCGCTAACAAACCAAGCACTCCCATCCGCTACATCCATCCTGCCACCCCTTTCCCATCCCCGTAATGAACTGCTGGATCGGGCGCGAACCCTGGTGCTGCGCTATGGGTGGAACGCCACCGCCTACCAGATCGTCAACCCCGGCATCGAACTCTGGTTTGCCGGGGAGGGGGATGCCGTGGCCGGGTTCGTGGATCGTGGCGGGATGCGTGTTGTGGCCGGGGCGCCTGTCTGCCCGCGCGAGCGTCTGACGGCCGTGATCGCGGAGTTCGAGCGGGATGCCGCCGCTGCCGGCCGCAGGGTCTGCTACTTCGGGGCGGAGGGGAGGCTGGAATCGGTGCTGCACGAGAGCCCGCATCACTCCATGCTGCTTCTCGGCGCGCAGCCGGCATGGCATCCGGCCCACTGGGAGGCTATCATCACCGCCAGGGCCTCGTTGCGCGGGCAGCTCAACCGCGCACGCAACAAGCTGGTGAACGTCCGGCAATGGAGCACCGCGCAGGCCGCCGGGCACCCGGAACTGCATCGCGTGCTGGGGGAGTGGCTTGCGACGCGCGGACTGCCGCCGCTCCACTTTCTGGTGGAACCCCGGACGCTGGAACGTCTTGCCGACCGCAAGGTCTTCGTGGCCTCCATGGCCGGGGAGGTGGTGGGGTTTCTGGTGGCATCGCCGGTGCCGAGGCGCAACGGATGGCTTATCGAACAGAGCATCCGCGGAGGGCGCGCCCCGAACGGGACCGTGGAGCTGATGATCGATGCGGCTGTGCGATGGATGGCCTCCTCCGGCGGGGAGTATGTGACCCTGGGATTATCCCCTCTCTCGCAACGAGCCGGCATCCCCGCCGGGGCCAATCGCTTTCCGCTGGGATTGCTCCTCTCCTGGGTGCGGGCGCACGGGCGGCGCTTCTACAACTTCGACGGCCTGGATGCCTTCAAGGCGAAGTTCCAGCCGGAATGGTGGGAGCCGGTGTATGCCATCGCCGGCGAACGCCGGTTCTCCCTGCAAAGCCTCTATGCGATAGCCTCCGCCTTCACCGGCGGGGCACCGGTTGCCACCGGCCTGCGCGCCATCCGCCGCGCCATCGGCCAGGAAGCGGCATGGGCAAGAAAAACCCTGGGGATCGACGATTGAAAGTCCGTAGTGAGTAGTCCGCTGTCCGTCGCCGTGATAGCGGAACACGATCCGTAGCCGTGCCGGCAACACGACGACTGGCTACTGGCAGCGGGCGCACCCCGCGTGCCGACCACGGACCAGCCTCTCACTTCAGCGATGCCGAATACGCCTTTTCGTACTCCTTGATCCCCTGGAAGATCGCCCGGGCCATCTTGCGCTGTCCGGCGGAGCTTTTCAGCACCTTCACGTCGTTTTCATTGCTCAGGTAGCCCAGTTCCACCAGCACCGAGGGCATCGATGCCCCCACCAGCACGTAGAAGCCGGCCTGATGGACGCCGCGATCGGGGATGCCGGTGCGGCCCCGCATCGCCTTGCGGATGGAGTTCGCCAGCCATTCGCTGTAGCGGATGAACGCGTTCTGCGCCATGCCGGCCACGATGGTGTTTTCGGCCGAGACCAGATATTTTTCGGTATCCCGCTCGAACCGGATCGCCGCGTTCTCGGCGGCCACCACGCGCGCGGCATCCTCGCTCTTGCCGGGGCGGAGGATATAACATTCAAACCCGCTGGCGGCATGGGGTTTCTCCGGCATCGAGTTGCAATGGATGGAGATGAACAGCCGCCCGTCCCGCTCATTGGCTATCTGCCCGCGCCGGAACAGCTCCACGAACCGGTCGTCCTCGCGGGTCATCACCACGCGCACTCCCGGCATCTTCTTCTGGATCTCCTCGCGCAGCCGCCGCGCCACCGCCAGCGTGACATCCTTCTCCTCCACATCGCCCAGCCCTATCGCCCCCGGGTCCTTTCCTCCATGCCCGGGATCGATCACGATGGTGGTGAGCGACCACCGCTGCCGGTGTTCGGCGGTTTTCCCGGCCGAACGCTCCCGCGCCGTGCCGGTTCCGGAAGACCCTTTGTTCGTCTTTCCCGGAGAGGCCGCCACCGTGCCGGGGGAGAGGAGCTTGCCGAGCGTCACCTGCACCTGGATGCGCCCTCCGTTGCGGCTCAGCACCTTCATGCCGGTAACCGCGCGGGAGAACTTCACGTTCGTCACCAGCACGTCGGTGCGTTCGATATGCGCCTGTACCGAAAGCACTCCCGGCCGGATCGCCGCCGATTTCAGCGCCGCGCTTCCGGCCCGCAGCGATTTCATGCGCACCTGCGCCACGCCGTTCTTCTTCTGTTCCACCACCACGGTCTCCGGGGCTCCGGAGAGGGTAAAGGTGATGGTTGCGGATGTTCCATCCGGAGCCACGGTGATATCGCGCAGCTCCACGACTGCCGCTGCAACGGCGCGGCCGGCCCCCAGCAGCATGGCTGCCAGCAGGAGAATGCGGAATACGAGAGTAGGGGAGCGATAGGCCACTGGACCCCGGCTGGATGAGTGGATCTGATTGGGTACGCGGCGAGGCCGAAGAGGGGGGGCCCCGATGGTGCCGCCGCTTCCGGCGGATCGCGGAGGCGGCGGCCGGAGACGGTGAGCGGCGAGCCCGCTTTCACCGAACGGTCGTCTATCGGAACTCGCCGACAGGGCTACCGATAATTGGTAAACTGCATATCGAACGGAAGATCGGAGCCTTTCAGCAGGGCCATGACCTCCTGGAGATCATCCTTGGATTTGCCGGTGACCCGCACCTGCTCGTCCTGGATCTGCGCCTGCACCTTCAGCCCCTGATCCTTGATGAGCTTGGTGATCTTCTTGGCGTTCTCCTTATCGATCCCGGACTGAAGCGTGATCGTCTGGCGTGCGCTTCCCTTGGTTCCGGCCTCTATATCGCCGTATTTGAGCGCCTTCAGGCTGATGCCCCGTTTGATGAGCTTCGACTCCAGCACGTCGATCACCTGTTTGAGCCGGTACTCGTCGTCGGAATCGACCTTCAGGAGCTTGTCCTTCTTGTCGAGTTCGATGGTGGAGTTGCTTCCTTTGAAATCATAGCGCTGCTGGATCTCCTTCAGCGCCTGGTTGACGGCGTTGTCGGCTTCCTGAAGATCGATCTCCGAGACGATATCGAATGAGTATGTTGATGCCATGAAACGAGCGTAATAGGTGTTGCCGAAGCGTGCCCGGCCGGGGCGTGGCTTCGGCAGATGATATTCCCGGCAGGCCGGGAGCACGTAGTTGGAAGATGCATCCCGGCACGGTCCCGCTGGTGCGGGGAGTTCCGGGGGGGAGCATCCGATTCCTTCAAACTTAGCGGCTCCGGGCTTGCCGCACAATTATTGATCGCCGCCCGGCATCTTGCCCCCTCCGGGCGCTTGCCCTTGTCCTGGATATTCTCCACATTGCAGCCGCGCCAGGAATGCGCCTTTTCAACAGGTGTTGCGCCCTACAACGGCTCGTGCACTGTTTTTAATCATAACCCTCTCTTCCAAAACAGCTTATGGAAAGTGTTGCAGTACTCTTCGGTATGGAGCAGACATTCCCTCCTGCTCTTGTCGAGGCCATCAATCGCCGCGGGGCCGATGTACGGGCTGAGTTCCTCCAGGTTGGCGGGGTGAAGCTGGAAGATCCCGCCCGCTATACCCTTGTCATCGATCGCATCTCCCAGGATATCCCCTTTTATCGCGCGGCGCTGAAGCATGCGGCACTCAACGGCACACGCATCGTCAACAACCCCTTCTGGTGGTCGGCAGACGACAAATTCTTCAACTATACGCTCGCCCAGAAGCTTGGGGTGGCCGTGCCGAAGACCGTGCTGCTGCCGAGCAAGGAGCACCCGCCGGGAACCACCAGCACCTCCATGCGCAACCTGATGTATCCGCTGGACTGGGAGGAGATCTTCGCCTATGTCGGTTTCCCGTCGTGGCTGAAGCCGTTCGACGGCGGCGGCTGGAAGGATGTGTACAAGGTGCACTCCCCGGAGGAGTTCTTCAACTCCTACAACCAGACCGGCTATAGCTGCATGACGCTTCAGGAGGGGATCGAGTTCGAGGAGTACTACCGTTGTTATGTGGTGGGGCAGCGCTACGTGCATATCATGCCGTACGAGCCGCGCAACCCGCATCACCTCCGCTACGAGGCCGGCTTCTCGGCTTCCGAGGAGATGAGCAAGCGTATCACCGAGGACTGCATCAAGCTCTGCACGGCGCTCGGCTATGATATCAACACCGTGGAATTCGCCGTGCGCGACGGCATCCCGTACGCCATCGATTTCATGAACCCCGCCCCCGATGCCGAACGCACCTCGGTGGGAGAGGAGAACTTCCAGTGGTTCATCGAGACCGTGGCTACCTTCGCCATCGAGGAGGCGCTGAAGGGGCGCCGCACGCCGGAGGAGTATCGCTGGAGTTCGATGATCGGCGCCGGCAGTGGCACTACCGATGGCGGCAATGCCGCTGGTGCTGCCGATACCGCACTGGCCGACGGCGCCCGCAAGGCCGCAAAGAAGTCCGTGAAGTAGCACCGGAAGCCCGGCCGAGATCACTCCGGCAGGAGAATGGGGTTCAACGCTTCGAAATCATAACGGGAAGATTACGATGGTAGGACGCGATCCGTACGAGAGGCCGAGTTTCACGCTCGGTGTGGAAGAAGAATACATGGTGATCGATCCGAACACGAGAGAGCTGAAATCGCATCTCGAGTTCGAGCTCCTGTCGAAGGGGCGTGCCGTGCTGGAAGAGCAGATGAAGCCGGAAATGCACGGCTCGATGCTGGAGATCGGCACGAAGATCTGCAAGAACGTGGATGATCTGTACGGCCAGCTCCGGGAGATCCGCTCCATCGTCCGTCATCTGGCCGGCACCACCGGCCTGAAGATCGGCGCGGCGAGCACCCACCCGTTCTCCCACTGGGACAAGCAGGAGATCCATCCGGACGAGCGCTACAAGGGGATCGTGGAGGATATGCAGCTGTTGGCGCGCTCCCTGCTGATCTTCGGCATGCATGTGCATATCGGCATCGAGAACCGGGAGACGCAGATCCAGATCATGAACGAGATGCGCTATTTCCTGCCGCATATCCTGGCCCTGACGGTGAACTCCCCGTTCTGGACCGGCTATGAGACCGGCCTGAAAAGCTATCGTTCGAAGGTCTTCGAGCGCTTTCCCCGGAGCAATATACCCGACTCGTTTCAGAGCTGGGGGGAGTACCAGGCGTATGTGGATCTGCTTATCAAGACCGGCTGCATCGACAACCCCAAGCGGATCTGGTGGGATATCCGCCCGCATCCGAACTTCCCGACGCTGGAGGTGCGGATCTGCGATCTGCCGATGACGCTGAAGGAGACCGTTGCGGTGGCCGCGCTGATCCAGGCGGTGGCCGCAAAGCTCTTTGCGCTCTACCGGAAGAATCTCTCCTTCCGCGTCTACAGCCGGGCGCTCATCATGGAGAACAAGTGGCGCGCGGTGCGCTACGGCCTGGATGGGAAGCTGATCGATTTCGGCAAGCAGAAGGAGAAGAACACCCGCGACCTGATCCGCGAGCTGCTGGTGTTCGTCGATGATGTGGTGGATGATCTCGGCAGCCGCGATCATATCAACTACATCAACGATATCCTCGAAAGCGGAACCGGCGCGGCCCGGCAGCTCCATGTCTACAAGGAGAACAACAACGACACCCGTGCGGTGGTGGATTATATCATCCAGCAGACAGAACTGGATCTGCTGGATGATCCCAAGAAGTTCATGCCCTCGGTGCATGAGCCCAGCCAGAGCACCATCGCCGAGCGGGAAAGCTCCAGGATCTCCACCGAAGGGGATATCCGGTAGGATGGATGTACGATCGATCGGGGAGGTTCGTGGTGGGTAGCCGGCTGGCCCCTGTTGTTCGAGAGGGACCGCGCGATAATCGTGTGGTCCCTGCGTAACGGCAGCGGGCAAGCGGCAGCGGGCGCAGCCCGCGTACCGACCACGGGCCTCTTTCCCGATATCCGGCCTTGTCGTACGTCTCGTATAGGAACCATAGGAACCAGGTACCAACGCCGCCACAGGCGGTTCTCCGAGCGCTGCTGGCCGGCGATCGGCTACTAACTACTCATCCCTCCCCATGTCCTTCCGCCAGATCTTCGACCGTATGAACCGCATCGCACGTTCCTACTCACCCGATGGGTGGGGGAGCGAGCGCGATGAGCTGCGCCGTGCCGAGGAGATCATCGAGCAGGAACGGCAGCGGGAGGAGCGGGAGCGCGCCGCGAAGTCCGCGGGCTCCGCAACGAATGCCTCCGGGACCGGAGATGCTCCGGAAGAGGGAATCCCTCCGCAGGGCGCCGACCCCGCCCGCTACCAGGAGGCCATCGCCGTGCTGGCCCTCTCCGATGGCGCCTCCTTCGAAGATATCACCGTGGCCTACCGGCGGCTGGTGGGGATTCATCATCCCGATCGTGCCGCTCATCTGAGCCCGGAGGAGCAGCGGAACGCCGCGCGCAAAACCCAGGAGCTGAACATCGCATACGCCTATTTGCGGAACGTGCATGGGAGGAAATAGGGGGTGCCCGGTAGCCAGTTCCGGCACGGAGCCCATGCGGCTCTGTTCATGGCTCCCGTAGGGAGCACCTATCCGTAGGACGAAGCCCTCCTGTTCGCTGCCTTTGGAGGCTCCGTGGGAGCGGCCCATTCTTCCGCTCCCTCTACACCCGCTCTGCGTAGTATCAGTATCCGGTGCTCCATCGGCCATCCCGGCGATGGGCCTCGGACGACGCAGCAATTCTCCCGGCACAGTACCCCATCCGATTCTCCGTCAGGTGCCCGTACCCCTCATCCCTCATTTTTTCACGCGAAGAGCATTTTCGGACGGTCGATTCCGTATCTTGAACGCTCCCCCTGTGCGGGATCGATTCCCGATACCATCCAGACAATCCGTCAAGGTACTCAGCACGCCGGCGTCCGGAGTCCGTTCCGGCTACAGGTGCGTGTCCACTTCAAGGAAGCATTATGGAAGGTGTATTTTTTCCGGTCGTCATCATCATCGGTTTCATCATCGCGCTCGGCGTCTTCACCTATTTCATTCCGGTGGGTCTCTGGATCACCGCTCTTTCGGCGGGAGTCCGGGTGGGGATCTTCACGCTATTCGGCATGCGGCTCAGGAAAGTGCCGCCGGCGGCTATCGTGAACTCCAAGATCACCGCCGAGAAGGCCGGTATCCCGGTGGATATCAACCAGCTTGAATCGCACTATCTGGCCGGCGGCAACGTGCAGAAGGTGATCGCCGCGCTCATCTCCGCCGACAAGGCGCAGATCCATCTCGGCTGGGAGCGCGCCACCGCAATCGATCTGGCCGGCCGCGACGTGCTGGAGGCGGTGAAGCTCTCGGTCAACCCGAAGGTGATCGAAACCCCGCCGGTGGCCGCCATGGCCCGCAACGGCATCCAGGTGCGCGCCGTGGCGAAGGTTACCGTGCGCGCCAATATCGACCGGCTTGTCGGCGGTGCCGGCGAGGCCACGATCATCGCCCGCGTGGGAGAGGGGATCGTTACCACCATCGGCTCCAGCGATACGCATAGCCTGGTGCTGGAGAATCCGGACCGGATCTCCAAGACGGTGCTGGAGAAGGGGCTGGATGCCGGTACGGCGTTCGAGATCCTCTCGATCGATATCGCCGATGTGGACGTGGGAGAGAATATCGGCGCCAAGCTGGCAAGCGATCAGGCACAGGCCGATCTGAGCGTGGCCCGCGCCAAGGCCGAGGAGCGCCGTGCCGCCGCCGTTGCCACCGAGCAGGAGATGCGCGCCCGTGTGCAGGAGATGCGCGCCCGCGTGGTGGAGGCCGAGGCGCAGGTGCCCCTTGCCATCGCCGAATCGCTCCGCTCCGGCAAGCTGGGCGCCCTGGATTATTACCAGTTGAAGAACGTGCAGGCCGATACCTCCATGCGCGAGGCGATTGCGCTGGGAGGCGCCAAGAGCACCGAGGAGGGGGGGAGCACGATCTGAACCGGCCCGGCAGCTCCCCGCCCCGCGCTATCTTCTTCGATCTCGACGATACCCTCGTGGATCACCGCGCGGCCTCCCGCGCCGCCGTACAGGGGATCTTCGCACACTACCGCTCCCTGTTCGGGGAGATGGGGTTCGATGAGGTCTACGCCGAATGGGTGGGGATCAACGGCCGCTACTGGCACCAGTATGCGGCCGGCACGCTCTCGCCGGAGGAGCTGCGCGGCGGGCGTATGGGGGCGCTGAACGCCTGGGCCGCGGCTCGCACCGGCACTGCGGCCGACCCGGAACTGGCCGATGAACTGAACCGGAGCTATCTGGAGATGCTGGCCGCCGCCACATCCCCCTGCGATGGCGTGATCCCGATGCTCGAAGCGCTGCACGGGGGCGTTCCTCTGGGGATCATCTCCAACGGTTTCGCCGATATCCAGCGCGCGCGGCTTGGGTCCTCGGGGCTCGGCCGGTTCTTCGATCACGTCATCATCTCGGAGGAGGTGGGCGCGCGCAAACCGGATCTCCGTATCTTTCGGGCCGCCCTGGATGCCGCCGGGACGCTCCCCGGCGAAACTCTTTACATTGGGGATACCTTCCTCTACGATATTTGCGGCGCTTCGCTCGCCGGGCTCAGGACGATCTGGCTCGATACCGGGCCGGGCGATCAACCAACCTCCTTCCCGGAGATCCGTCCCGATGCGGTGGCGCGGTCGATTCCCGATCTCGCCGCTCTTCTGGGGGTATCTCCCGACCTCTCTCCATCGATATGAAGGCACTCATAACAGCGGGAGGACGCGGCACACGCCTGCGTCCGATCACACACACGCAGAACAAGCATCTCATCCCGGTCGCCAACAAGCCGATCCTCCAGTACGCAATCGATGCGGTCAAGGAGTCCGGTATCACCGATATCGGCATCGTGGTCGGCGTCGATAACGGCGAAGAGGTGGTTCGCGCATTCGGCGACGGCTCGCGCCTCGGCGTCAATCTCACCTACATCTGGCAGGAGGCGCCGCTCGGCCTTGCCCATGTGGTGAAGATCTCGCAGGATTATATCCAGGACGACCCGTTCGTCTTCTATCTCGGCGACAACATCGTGGTGGGGGGGATCGAACGGTTCGTGGAGAGTTTCCGCCAGCAGAACCTGGATTGTTATCTGACGCTGGCTCGCGTGCGCGATCCGGAGCGTTTCGGCGTGCCGGAGTTCGACGGGGACGGGCGGATCATTGCAGTGGAGGAGAAGCCCCGCACCCCGAAGAGCCCCTACGCCGTCAGCGGCATCTATATCTACGGTCCGGCGATCTTCGAGGCGGTCAATGCCATCGCCCCGAGCAACCGTGGGGAGCTGGAGATCAGCGACGCGCACGATTATCTCCTGAAGAAGAAGTTCCGCGTGGGGCACGGGGAGATCACCGGCTGGTGGAAGGATACCGGCATGCCGAACGATCTTCTGGAGGCCAACCGGCTGGTGCTCAGCAAGCTTGATGAGCGTATCGACGGACTGGTGGATTCCGAGAGCGATATCGCCGGGGCGGTGGTGATCGAGGAGGGGGCGGAGGTGATCGCAAGCCGTGTGCGCGGCCCGGCCATCATCGGCCGCGGTGCGCGTGTGGTGGATTCCTATATCGGCCCCTACAGCTCCATCGGCCCGGACTGCCGCCTGGAACATTGCGAGGTGGAATATTCCATCCTGATGGACCGCGTCTCCCTCCGCTCGGTGGATGTGCGGATCGAGGGGAGCCTGCTGGGAAGCGATGTGGAGATCTGCCGGGGACTCGGCAAGCCGCGCGTGCAGCGCTTCGTGCTGGGAGAGCAGAGCCGTGTGGAACTGATGTAGCATTTGATAGCTGGTAGATGGTATTTCGTAGGTAGTAGCCGGAGAGAGGGGATGCCGTGGCAGGGCCGCGGGTGCCGTCCATCGTTCTTTTGCTGCTACCTGCGGCGGGGAAGCCCGCCTACTGCTATCTGCCGGCTACCATTGTGAAATTCCGTACCCCCTATACGCGTCCAGGTATCTGCTGCGTCTTTCTACGTGGCTTGTAACGACTGTCATCGGTATTCATGATGTTTTCCTCCGGCGCGGCCTGCCGATGGTCCATGCCGCCCGGCGATACCCCCTTCGGATATCATGCTGATCATTCCCGCTATAGAGATACACGACTGCCGCTGTCTGCGGACGGTCGCTTCGGAGCCGGGCGTCGCCGTCCAGGTCTATTCCAAGGACCCCGTGGAGATGGCGCTGCTGTGGCGCCGCGAGAACGCCAAGACCCTCCATGTGCTGGACAGGGAGGGGGTATATAACGATTCGATGGCTAACCGCGATTCGATCATCGAGGCGGTGCGGGCCATCGAGATACCGGTGCAGCTGGTGAGCCGCTTCGCCGATGTGGAGGAGTGCACCACGTGGCTTCGCTCGGGCATCTACAGGCTCTTCCTGCACGATCTGATCCGGATCGATCCGGAGGGAGTGCGCTCCCTGCTCATGGAGTTCGGCCCCTCCCGCATCTGCGCCGGCGCCATCACCCACGACGGCACCATCAGCTCCCCGTTCCGTGATATGCCGAATATCGATATGGTGGAGTTTGCGCTGGCCGCGCGGGAGCTTGGCATCACCCGCATCTTCTTTACCGACCGCAATTACGAGGGGGTGCTTCGCGGCCCCAATTTCGACCAGCTTCGGCGGCTGGCTACCGAAACCCGCATGCATGTGACGGCCGCCGGCGGGGTTGCCACGGTGGAACACCTCTGGATGCTTCAGGATATGGAGTCTCTGGGGGTGGATTCGGTGGTGATCGGGCGGGCCTTCTACGAGAACTGTTTCCCCTGCCAGCAGCTCTGGCGCGATATCGAGGCGGAGCGCAAGCAGAGCGGCAACTGCTGGGGAGCCAAGGAGGATGTCTCCACCTCGTTGCTGGCGCGCGCCATCGTCTCCGATGGCATCCCGGTTCCGCCCGCGCAGCGCTTCGATGATGCCGACGATTGAACATCCCCGGCGTTCATAGCTCCGGCGATGCATCTGGCTTCCATGGTATCCCGAAAAATCGTTTATTCGTTACGGGCCGCTTCTCTCCGTATACGGCTTGCGACATGCATATCCCATGACCCAGTATCCTGTATCGTGCCGCAGATCGTGGAGTGAGGCGGCTCGTGTATGTACTGGATGGTACTTGAAAGCTGGACCCCCATGGCTCCATGGCGATTATTCATTGATGATGAATCTACGCCCGAATACCCTGCTCCCCTGCACCAGTTGCATCATATATATGCCGGCTGGCAAGCCATCCACATCGATCAGCATCTTCTCTTTGATACCCTCTCGAGGTTGTAGCCATACGGTATTGCCAGCTGCATCTATGATCCGCAGTGTTGCTCCATCGGCATTGATGCTGCCATACAAAGAGAGTGTGATGATGCCGGTTGCAACAGGATTAGGAACGATAATAAATCCGGTACTATGGCTGTCGGGACCGGCACCGGGAACAACTTCTTTGGTATGATCCGGATAATCCTCCGGAGGAACATGGGGATCGTCGAGCCACACAATTCGCTCCGTTTCCTGGCAGCAATACAGTTTCCTGAACATACATTCGTCGGCCGGAGTAATCGTAGCGATACGATTATTCAGAATGCCTGTCTCTCCACCCAGCATAATTGACCCATCCGAACCACACGTAATGCCATAGCCATCTTTCTGGTCCACATGGTGGAATCCCAGCCAATGCCCCAGCTCATGTTCGAGCAATGATTGCATATCCACCCATATCACTTCCGGTCGCTCACGAGTTGGGAGATAGGGGAAATTATCTCTCTCCGTCACAAAGTAGTGTATGGGAAACCCCTGAGCATCAGGCTGGGTAAATTCTGGCTGCCGATTCAGGATCATCTCTGATTCCTCACAGTTGAACAGGCATTTGTGTCCTCTGGCTGGTCCCACATAGGAGATCGACCTGATCCGCGTAAAGGCAAACTGCATGTGGTTCGAGCCAAAATCGATGATATCCTGACTCCATCGTACTCTCAGGCAGCAATCCTGATGCTCATCGTCCGGGCCCTGTGGCGGGCAAAGCCGGTTCCATGCGGCTACTGCGGCATCCAGACTCCCTCGTACGCTGCGAGCATCGAACAGGATAGCTCCGCCTGTTGGATTGCGAGGGTCCGAAGGGGGATAGAATACCATCTTTTCAGGATGCTCTTCGCCATACATGTCAAGCTTGACGCCACATGCTTGCAATGGGAGACGTTGCTTGAACGGATGTAGCCCCGGCTCATTGTTAGGATTGTCAGTGCAAAGGAAGAGTGAATTTCCCTGCCTGTCACAGAATCGATACGGAAATTTTGTTTTTACGCACTGATCGTCACAATCAACTTTAGCATTCTGCGCGAATGCAAGAGTGGAGCACACGACGAATGCAATTATTGTCACATGGATGGTCATGGACCAGAGAGCTTGGTGGCTAGTAAATCATGGTTGATATTCTTCTACGGGCTGCCTCGAAGCGCAGCTTCCACTCATCATAAGGTATCATCCCATCATCAGCCCACACGCTGTTTACATCCCGTACTTTCCCATCAAAAATAGGGAGCGCGTTGAATGATCCCTGGAGATCAAGAGATAGATTCAGGTAGTCGGCCGATGAGTCGAACAGTGATTGATAATGGCTCAGGAACACCACTGCTTCCTGCCCTGCCTCCATTCTGAACGATCCATTTTCCGTCATAAAGGCCGGATCTCGGTTCGGGTAGAGCCAGACACCCCCATTAAGGTCGGATTCGGGATCGAAATAGTTCCTTCGGGAATATTGGAACTGTATGCATGGAGCTTCTTGGTTCAGGGCTACCACTTTCTGTCCGCCAGATGCAGATGGGATATCCGGGGTACAGGCTCGGAAAAACCGGCCTTTGAGAGTATCCACTACGGTAGCCGTTGCACGATATCGAAATCCACTGGCGAGTAGTCCGGAGTCTTTTTGGATCGAATCGATCTTCATGATCCGTACCCTCAATACGTAATCCGGATATAATATTGAATTGATCTGCTTCAGTGCCTTGTCGTGTACGGCATTGCGCTTTATGTTTTCTCTGATATCCGTGTACAGGATCTGCAAACTGGCCTGGTACCTTATCGAGCGTAAGAGCGATACCTCGATCCTATATTGGGTAAAGGCTACAGGGTTATAATCAGTTATCGTATAAAAATGTCTGGCTAACTCCTTGATATCATGGCCGATATCCCCCTTGATCTGGGACGCTGTTATGCCTCCTATACCGAAACGCATTATACTATCCAGGTAGATGTACGAGCGCAGCACATTTTCAGGCATTCCGCTATGTACAGGCGGCAAGCTCCGGAGGATCGGATATCGTTCCTCATACCGAGCCAGGGATGAGTCGTACCAGTATCCCAAGGCTTGGAACCCGGTTTTACTGATTGAACGAGTTCCTGATTCGTTTTGTGAGAAGCAGTTGACCGTAGCGATGAATATCAGACCAAATACTAGCAGCCCTCTGGCAGCCAAGTGTACTGTAACTCTGCCTGTCATTCTCTCATTCCGTTGTCTTAAAGGTTGGTGATCCTATCCATTGCCGGACCTTGTATTCTCTGCAAGGGGGTGTCGGATGTAACATATCGGGAGAGACAGAGGGAACTTAGGAAGAATCCAGCCGCTTGGGCAAGATTTTTTTTTCTTCAGTTGCGCAAATATGATCGGGCCTGCGTATACTCATCTGCTCTATCCCCGGTAGCAATTGTATGCGCTGGTAAATGTCAATGGGAACGGATAGATGTATTCCATTGAACTGCATCCACGGCATCGCACTGCTTGTTATCTCCCTCCGATAAATCCCTCTACCGCCTTCGCGGATTCTTCCGGTGCCTCCTCCTGCACGAAATGTCCCGCGTCCGGAAATTCCACCACGGTCGCATCCGAAAATATTTCCTTCCAGCGTGCCAGGGCTCTACGGTCGAACGATGGATCTTTCATTCCCCACAGTAGCAGCGCGGGGATGGATTCCAGGCGGCCGCGCCGTTCCCAGAGCCCGTTGAACCAGTCGCTGGAGCCGATCAGTTCCTTGGCGAATATCCAGGGGGCCATCCGCTCGTGCCGGGAGGGGAAGGGGGCCAGATAGTGCCGGTGGATTTCCGGGGTAAGCTTTTTCTTATCGCCGTAAAAACTTTTCAGAAGAAATTTCGGGGAGAAATTCATCCGTGTGTACAGGAATTTTCCCAGCCATCCGCTGAATAAGGCGCTCCCTTTTTCGATGGCGGAATTTCCGCGCAGCGACCACATCCAGGTATTGAAGAGCACCACCCGCGCCACGTTCTCCGGATGCTCCACCGCATACGACAATCCTATCGGCCCGCCGAAATCGTGCACTACCAGGGTGATATCGCGCAGGCCGAGATCTTCTATGAGCGATTCCAGATTCCGCGCATGGTCCTGCGGCCGGTAGGTCCATCCCTCCGGTTTGTCCGACAGGCCGAATCCCAGGTTGTCCGGGGCTATCACCCGGTGATGCCGGGACAAGGTCCTTACCAGATGCCGGTAGAGATACGACCATGTGGGGGTGCCGTGCACCAGCACCACCGGCGAGCCGGAGCCCTCATCCAGGTAGTGCATCCGTCCGGCACCGGTCTGGAAATAATGCGGCTTGAATGGGTACTGGGTTCTATCGATCCACGTTTCGTTGCTCATCGCCATCCCTATGGTATGCGTTCTTGTTGATGCCGCGGCCGATCTTATTTCCCTGTGCGCCGCTTCGGTTGCGGAGCGGGGGAGTAGATCCCGATTATTCTGCCGATCACCGGTTCCAGCGGGAACGCCTCCGGTTGCAGCAGGTAGTGCCGGGCCACCCCGTCGATCAGCGCCCACAGGATCTCCACCTCCACATCGGGGGAGGCCCAGCCGGCCTCGGCCAGATAGGTTCTGAGCTGTTCACGGATCGCCATCGCCCAGCCTCCCACATCGCCGGCCAGACGTTCCAGCACCGCCGGCTGCATCTGGAGGCTGTGCAGGAGCCGCCAGAAATCGCGGTTGCGGGCGATGATCTCCATGCTGCCGCGAACCAGATGCGCCAGTTGTTCTGCCGGGGTGGCCGCTTCATCGGCCTGCCGGAACGATTCGCGGACGTCGGCCATGCCCCGCTGGAAGATGGCGCGCAGCAGATCCTCCTTGTTCTCGAAGTAGTTGTACATCAACCCCTGCGAGATCCCCGCCTTCTGCGCTATGCTCCGTACGGTGGTGTTCTCATAGCCCTGCCGGGCGAACAGCTCCAGCGCCGTCTCCAGTATCCTGTTGCGGCTCTCCTCCCTGATCGCCTGAAACTGTTCGCTACTCCGTGGTGCCATCGTCGTATGATTTATGATTGAACGATCATTCAATGGCAAAGATAGGAGAGGAGAGGAGGCAAGGGATTTTCGATTGGCAACTATATACTTGAGCGACCATGAGTGGGCAATTCCAGAAGAATCCCACGCAAAGTACAGAAGGCGCAAAGAAGATGTAAGTCATTGCGCATACGCGCCGTTGCGTGATGCATCTGGCCTAGTTGGGTCTATCAGGTATATAATCGCCTTTCGATTTGCGATTTTGGATTTTCGATTGGGAAGAGGAGACGATCTTCGATTTGCGATTTTGGATTTTCGATTGGAGAGGCAAGGGATTTTCGATTTGCGATTTTAGATTTCCGATTGGATAGGGGCGATTGCGGATTGAGGGAGTCGGGGAGGAGGAGGCAAGGGATTTTCGATGGGGGAGGTGGAATTTTCGATTGATGATGTACGATTCAGGGAGTCCGGGGGCAGGAGAGATATGGCGGTGTGGGGGATCGGCCACGGACCACTGACAGCCGCCGCAGGCGGCGGACTGACTACGGACCCCCGAGATCCAACCCGCATCTACCACCTGTAACGCTCCCGTTCTGGCTCATTCTCCCCGAATCGTTCTATCTTGCCAGTGATGAATTCCGGTGAACGTCCTATCCGAACCATGATCGACCAGAACAGCACAACGGGGGAGCCGGCGCAGCCGGACCATGACCCTGGCGCAGCGGAGGCACCTGCGGTAGCCGGTAGCAGTGCGGAGCGCATGGCGATGCTCGATGCGCTGCTGGAGGAGGTGCGCGCGATGGATACCCGGAAGGCGCAGGATCGCTGCACGGAGGGATTGCGTCTCGCCGAGAATGCGGGGCGCCCCGCCGATGTCGCGTTCCTGTACTGCATACGGGGCGAGGCCCATTTCCGGCTCTCCGAGTATCCCGCCGCGAAGACCGATGCCCGGCTGGCCTACGAGGGTTATCGCGCGCTCGGCCGGCTGGACGGGCAGGCGCAGGCCCTGCTGACGCTCGGTGGCTCCTGTACGCAGCTCGGCGAATACGAGGAGGCGCGGGGCTATCTGCTGGACGCCCTGGCGCTCGCCGAGACGCTGCAAAGCCGCCTCTGGATCGGGATGACGCTCAATTATCTCGGCATCCTCTACAACCAGCTCGGCGAGTACGATACCGCCATCACCTATTATCTCAGAGGGCTCGCGCTTCAGGAGGAGGGGAGCGACCGGCTGGGACAGGCCGCATCGCTGGCGAACCTGGCGTGGGTCTCGTACGAGTCGGGCGATTACCAGGGGGCGCTGGAGTATTACCGCCGCTGCCTGGAGATCTTCCGCGAGCACAACGACAAGTACGGTCTCAGCGTGGTGCTCAACGGCATGGGGGATACCTATTTCAAGCTGAACGAGTACCAGCTCGCCCTGCAGAACCATCTGGAGAGCCTGCGGCTGGCGCGCGAGCAGGGGGACCGCTATCAGGAGTCCGGATCGCTCAACAGCATCGGCAAGCTCCATTTCCATTTCAACGAGTTCGAGCTTGCGCACGCCAACTTCTGGCAGAGCTTCGATGTGAAGGACCAGATCGGCGACCGCCAGGGGATGGTGGATGTGCTGCTGAACATCGGCGTGCTCTATACCCGTCAGAACGAGCTGGACCAGGCGATCATCCATCTGAACCATGCCCTGGCGCTGGCCGAGGAGATCCACACCCGCCCGCAGATCTACCAGGTGCACGAGGCGCTCTCGGAGGCGTACGAGCGCACCGGGGATCTGGCGCTTGCGCTGGATCATCACAAGCAGTTCTATCGCGCCCGCGCCGAGATGGTGGGGGCCGAGGCCGACAAGCGGGTGCAGCTTCTGCGTTCCCGGCTCGCCATCGAGAAGCTGGAGGCCGAGGCGGAACTGGTGCGGCTGAAGACCGAACGGATGGAGCACGAGCTGCATCTGGCCCGCCGCGTGCAGATCGAGCTTCACCCGGAACGGGCTCCGCAGATGGAACCGCTCGATATCGCCAGCGTGTGCGTGCCGGCGTTCGAGGCCGGAGGGGATTATTACGATGTCTTCCGCCTCGGCGAGCGCAAGCTCGGCATCGCCATCGGCGACGTTTCGGGCAAGGGATTGCCCGCGGCGATCTATATGACGCTGGTGAAAGGGGTGATGAAATCGCATGCGCTGCCGGATGTTTCCCCTCGCACGGTGCTGGAGCGGGCCAACCGGATGATCTACGAGAACTTCCGCCGTGGCTGGTTCATCAGCATGATCTATGCGGTGGTGGATCTGGATGCCGGCACCATCTCCTACGCTCGCGCGGGGCATAACCCGCCTCTGTTCTTCTCCGGAGACAAACTGCTTCCGTCGGTGCCGGTGGGGGGGATGGCGCTGGGTCTGGCCGGCGATACGATCTTCTCCGGAAGCATCGAGGAGGTGTCGCTGCCGATCCGCGCCGGGGATAGCCTGCTGCTCTATACCGATGGCTTTACCGAGGCCATGAGCCGCGACCGCGAGGAGCTGGGGGATGAGCGCTTCCTCGAAATGGCGCGCCATAATCTCCGGCATGGCTCGGCCAGCGCGATGGTGGAGGGGCTGTGGGACGACCTGAAGGAATTCACCGGCAGCGCCCCCCAGCATGACGACATGACGCTGCTGGCAGTGAAGGTGGGCAATATCGGTGACGGGGAAACGTTGTAACTTGCACTTTTCGATGTCCAAATACTTTTCGGAGCAACCATCATGATCTTCTACCTCGCCACACTCGCCATCGCCGCCTTCTCTCCGGCGTCAGAGCTTACAATCAATGCGGGGAGCACCGTTTCGGCCGCCGCCGTTCTTCCGGAGGATGGCCCCATCAAACGTGGCGGTGCCGTGGGCGATTCCCCGCGCATCACCATCGATTCGATCCTCAGTAATCCCAATGCCTATACCGGCAAGTCGGTGACCGTCGAAGGGCTGGTCGGGGCCGTCTGCACCCGCAAGGGATGCTGGATGGAGATCGCGCCGAAGGAGGATCAGAAGGGGGTTCGTGTCACCTTCAAGGATTATGGCTTCTTCGTTCCGGTCGATTCCAAGGGGATGACCGTGCTGGCCGAGGGTGAGGTGAAGGTCAATCTGATGAGCAAGGACGATGTGGAGCATATGGAGAGCGAAGGGGCCACCGTGGGGAACAAGAACCCCGACGGCACCGCCGCCGAGATCACGTTCGTGGCTACCGGCGTGGAGCTGCGGAAGTAATATCCGCCCGGCGAGATCGTGGCCCCGGCCGGTGGCGGGGCCTTCCGGTTCAAGCCCGCATGAATAAATTCCGCGAGGGGAACAGCCCGCTATCCCTGCCAAGGACTGATGGCCGGGACCAGGGCCATAGCCGTAGTACACGCCCCTTCCGGTAGTTCCGTTCGTTGCATGCTCCAAAAGAAAAGAGCCCGGTCTTCAGGCCAGGCTCTTTGCGTTCGGCTCGTTCCTTCCTTCGTATCGCAATCCATCCAGTGCCGGCCCCCGGCATGATCCACCTTCCGGCATCAGCGCGTGAATCTTCAGCGGGAGATATCGGCTGCATCCTGCGGCCGCCCCATCCGGTGCCACGGCCCTCGCCGCTGCGCCCTTCCTGGTTGCGGGCTCTTCGCTCCGTTTCTTTTTTCTCTCCTTCTTCTGGTCTGCCTCCTTCCGGCTCTGCCCGGGCGGTGCCATGCCCAGGAATATAATTTCAGGAACCTTTCGGTGGCCGATGGGCTGGCGCAGTCACAGGTCTATGCCATCTGCCAGGACCGCCGTGGCGTCATCTGGTTCGGTACGCGCGGCGGAGGGCTCAGCAGCTACGATGGCGTCTCCTTTACCGGGTACACCGAGGAGAACGGGCTGACCAACAACTACGTGCGCGCCATCGTCGAGGGCGGTTCCGGCGATCTCTGGATAGGAACCGATGGGGGGCTCTGCCGCTACGACGGGCGTTCCTTTCACACGGCGGATCTGTTCGGCGGAGGGGGCGTGGGGGCCATCGCCCGCGATTCCGGCGGGGCCATCTGGTTCGGCTCCGATCAGGGAGGGCTGGCGCGCTATCAGGATGGGCGCTTTACGGAGATGCCGGCGGCAAAAGGGATGGCCGGCCTTGCCGTGCGAACCCTCTTTGCCGACCGCCACAACCGCATCTGGATCGGCACCGATCGCGGCGTGACCGTTCACGACGGCTCCCGCTTCATCTCCTACGGCATCGCCGACGGCCTGCCGAACGCGCCGGTTACGAGCATCACCGAGGATCGCGACGGCATCATCTGGATAGCCACCTACGGCGCCGGCGCCGTCCGCTACGACGGCGTATCGTTCAGGCGCCTGCCGCCCCGCGAGCTTCCGGCAAACACCACTCTGCACTGCATCCTCGCAGCCCGCGACGGCTCCCTCTGGATGGGAACTGCCGGCGGTGGCGCCGCTCGCCTGGGGGGTGGTGCGCTGGCGGTATTCACCGAGACCGAGGGGCTCTGCAACAACGTCATCACCTCCATGCTGGAGGATGCCGAGGGGAATATCTGGCTGGGGAGTTCCGGCGGCGGCGTTTCCCGTTACGACGGTGAACGGTTCATCCATTTCACCGGGCGCCAGGGGAAGCTCGGCAACTGGATCTACGCCATCCATGAAGATCGCCAGGGGGGGATCTGGTTCGGGAATTCCTCCGGCGGCGTGACCCGCTACGATGGAACGCTCTATGCCCGCTTCGCCGAGCGCCAGGGCTTCACCTCCGGCAAGGTCAAATGCATCGCCGGGGATTCCCGGGGTCTGCTCTGGTTCGGCACCGTGGGGAACGGCCTGTTCACCTACGACGGCGCATCGTTCCGGAAATTCGTCTGGGGGGAGGGGATGCGCGCAGGGTTCGTCAATGCGGTGGCGGAGGACCGGCGGGGAAATATCTGGCTGGCAAGCTCCGATGCGGGCGTCATCTGCATCCGGCGGGATGGGGGGGATACGGCCGGGCGTTTCATCCGGTTCGACCGGCGCAACGGCCTCGGCACCAGCCGCGCATACCATCTTCTCCCGGCCGGGGATGGCTCCATCTGGGTTGGTACCGATGGCGCCGGGATCGCCAGGATCGTTCCGCAGGGGGATGGCTTCCGCCTCTCCGGCCGCTACACCACCGAACAGGGGCTCGCCAGCAACACGGTCCGCTCGGTGGTGCGCGATAGCAGCGGCAACCTCCTGTTCGGCACCGGTGGCGGCGGGATCATCCTGTATGACGGGCGGAGCTTCCGGAACATCGGCCGGCGGCAGGGGCTGCGCTCCAACAACATCTATTCGCTCGCCGTGGACCGCCACAACCAGATCTGGCTTGGCACCGAGAAGGGGATCGACCGGATCGCGATCGACCCGGATGGAACGGCCCGGGAGCTGAAGCATTACGGCAAGGAGGAGGGGATCAGGGGGATAGAGATCTCGCAGAACGCCTGCTGCATCGACGCCGGGGGGAATATCTGGTTCGGCACGGTCCAGGGGGCCGTGCGCTACAATCCCCGCCAGGATGCCCCGAACCGGATCGCTCCCAGAACGCATATCAAGAGCATCCGCCTGTTCCATGACCCGATAGAAAGTACTCCGTACGGCGACAGCGCCGCGCGATGGTCCCCCGTGCCGGCGCATCTGGAGCTGCCCTATCACCAGAACCAGCTCACCTTCGAGTTCGTGGGGATCAGCCATCGCAACCCGGACGCGGTGCGCTACCAGTGGAAACTCGATGGGTTCGACCGGGAATGGTCGCCGAGGGGAGATGACCGCATGGCGGTCTATTCCAACCTCTCTCCCGGAGAGTACACCTTTCATCTCCGCTCCTTCAACGAGGATGGCGTTGCCGATTCCAGTCTGGCCGGGGTGCGCTTCGTGATAGCTCCTCCGTTCTGGGAGACATGGTGGTTCCGGGCGGCGGGGGCGGGGCTGGCCCTGGCGGTGTTCGGCGCGGCGTTCCGGGGACGGCTGGCGGCGGTGCGGCGCCAGAGCGAGCGGGAGCGGCGCGAGCTGGAGATGCGGAAGAATATCGTGGAGCTGGAGCAGAAATCGCTCCGCCTTGCGATGAACCCGCACTTCATTTTCAATGCCCTCAATTCCATACAGCTGTTCATCTCCGACCGCGATACGCAGACCGCGCGCCGCTATCTCTCGAAGTTCGCCAAGCTGATGCGGCTCATCCTGGAGAACTCCCGCACCGAATATGTCTCCCTGGCCGACGAGGCCGCGATGCTCCGCAGCTACCTGGAACTGGAGCGGCTGAACCTGGACGGGAAGTTCATCTACGAGGTTGTGATCGATCCGGAACTGGACTCCGCCGCCGTGCTGATCCCGCCGATGCTGGTGCAGCCGCTGGTGGAGAACGCCGTGGTGCATGGCGTCCGCTGCAAGGAGAATCCCGGGCGTATCCGGGTGGAGATGAGCCTGAGCGGCGGGCTGGTACGCTGCGTGATCGAGGACGACGGCATAGGACGGGAGCGCGCAGCATCGCTACGCGCCCTCGCCGATGGGGAGCGTCCCTCTGCGGCGCTGGAGGTGATCGGCGAACGGCTCGCCATCATCAGCCGCCAGAGCGGCGCCGATGCGCGATTGATCTTCACCGATCTGAACGATCCCTCCGGCCGCCCCGCCGGTACCAGGGCGGAGATCCGCGTCCCGTATGTGTCATGATCGGCCGGGCCGCCGGTATCCGTATCTTCGCACCACTATGCTCCGCGCCATAATCATCGACGACTCCGAGTCCGCCCGGCGGCTTCTTGCCGAGGAACTTGCGCTCCGCTCCTCCGATCTCGTGCTGGTGGGGGAGGCCTCCGGCGTGCGCAGCGGCATCGCCCTGATAGAACGGCTGGCCCCGGATGTGGTGTTCCTGGATATCGGCCTGGACGACGGCAGCGGGTTCGATCTGCTGGAGCGCATCACCCGGCGCGGGTTTCGCCTGATCTTCACCACCGGATCGGACGCGCACGGCATCAGGGCGGTGAAGTTCGGCGCGCTGGATTATCTGCTGAAACCGATCGATCCCGATGAGCTCTCCGAGGCCATCGCAAAGCTGATCCCGGCCACACCCGCGCCGGCCGGGGATGAGGAGCGGATCGGCGTGATGCTGGAGAGCCTGCGCGCCAGAGCCGGGGGGCCACGGCGCATCGCGCTCAACACCGCCGATCGCGTTCATGTGGTGAACGTCTCCGAGATCGTCCGCTGCGAGTCGGTCAGCAACTATACGCGCTTTCATCTGGAGGGGGGACGGCAGATACTTGTCACCCGCACGCTGAAGGAGTTCGATGAGATGCTGGGAGGGAGCGGGTTCTTTCGCGCGCATCATTCCCATCTGGTCAACGTCGAATTCATCAGGGAGTATGTGAAGATCGATGGGGGCTATATCGTGATGTCCGACCGCAGCCAGGTGCCGGTCGCCGTCCGCAAGAAGGATGCATTGCTGAAGCTGCTGGAGGGATAACGCCGGCAAGCGTGCGCCAGGGCTGCGTCCCCGCCGTACGGCTGCTCGGCCGATCCCGTCACCGGCTCGATGGAAGGAAGCGCCTGATAGTCCTCCCGGAATCACCGCAACCCCCTGCGATAGGTTTGCCTGCGAAGTCGCGCGCGCGCTGCCGGTAGCCGCCGCGATCAGAAGCAGACAACATCTTATCAGAGAGCCATCCCGATGCCACGCCCGCATGTTTCCCGCCGCACCCTTCTGGCGACCGGTGCAGCTACCGCTGTTCTGTTCCTCTCCCTCTATTTCGTCCTGCACGCATTTCCGCCTGGGCGGTGGTTCGTCCACCAGTCCGAGCTGGCCGCTCCCGCCGCCGGTGTGCCCGGCGCCGATACTGCTGCCGTGGGGGACGATAGCTCCGGAGCCGGCGTGCCGTCCGGGTTTGCGGAGTTGTTCCACCAGCGGTATTCGTTCGATACATCGGCCGGGCCGGCCGCTGAGCTGGTGATCGATACCTCCTATGTGGCCGCCCCGCGGGAAGCGGCGATCGGAGGACGCAAGGTCTCCATCGCCGTCTGCGGCGTCGATTCCCGGCTCGGCGAGCGGGTGGAGCACGCCGACGCTAATCATGTGGTGACCTTCTGGCTGGACAGCGGAACCGTGGAGATAGCCTCGATCCCGCGCGATACGCCCTGCGATGCCGGCTACGGCGGGGGATCACGGAATAACAACCTCGCCAACCTGCGGGCGCGCAAGGGGCGCGATGCCTATCTGAAGGAGGTTTCTTCGATAGCGGGGCTGGATACGATAGAGTATTACGTGGATCTCGGATTCTCCCAGGCGCGTGGTGTGCTGGAACTGCTCGGCTTCCGGGAGAATGCCTCCGATGCGCTCCGGGTGCTCCGCTCGCGGCAGATCTTCGCCTCGGGGGATTTCCAGCGCTCGTTCAATCAGGGGCAGTTTATCCGCCAGACGCTCCTGGAGCAGTTCACCCGGCTGGAGGGAATCTCCGGAGGATTGCTCCTGCGCGCCGGTCTCTATCTGGTCACCACCAACCTTACCGCCACCGATGTGGAACGTATCGCCGGGCAGATGCGGGAGAGGGGATTTCCGAAGGACCGGCAGGCGGTGACCGTCGCCATCCGTCCGGCCTATTACGCCCGGATGGCGGTCTTCGATTTCAGCGATTCGCTGGCGATGGGAAGCCTGCTGAACCGGATCAACGGCAAGGCACGCAAGCTCGGCATCGGGTCCGGCTCCGACAGCATGATGGCGCAGTTTCGCGGGCAGCTCCAGGCTCTGATCGTCCGGGGTGCGTCCGATACTGCGAAACTGCCGGTGCGCGCGGTAGCTCTTCTGCGCCGCCCGTTCGAACAGCGGGTCTGGTGGCAGCTCGCCAGCCGCGAGGAGCGCGCAAGCGTGCGTGCCGGGCTTGGGGCGGTCCTGGCCCGTGCCTACGAGAAGACCGGCCGCGCCGGAGATGCCGCGCGGGTGCGGGAGGTGGTGCGGTTCGAGGAGGCGGCGGGGGGATTTGCGATGGAGGGAGTCGGTCCGTAGTCCGTCGTTATGAGAGCGGATTGCAGGGAGTTGAGCCTCCAAAGAATGGGCTGCTCCTCCGGAGCTTCCAGAATCATCATAGCTGCACTTCTGCTACAGACGGGCAACACCTATAGGTGTTGGCTCCGGGGGCCATTGGTACCCGAATCATCCTGCCAACTAGCATCCGCTCCACGGATATGAACTGTGCTCCGGAGCAGAGCAAGGATGGGGTCGTTCTACCGCAGACAGGTGCATAGGGACCACTCCCCCCAACGCACTCCCCACCAACGGTGGTAGCTGCGCCTATGTGATGGCAGAGACCATCGGGTGATAGCTTCGCAGCGAGTGTTGCCGGTGCAGTGCCGCACGGCAGGCCCCCGGACGGGGCACCCATCTATAGAGGAGAGAGTCTTTTTCGACCGTTTTGGAAGCTCCGGAGGGGCGACCCATTCTTGGGGTGTGCGGAGCAGATCCTCTCAGAGCTCTGCTCCACTACCGCGCAACTTGAGGTAACGCTCATCTATCAACTTTCAGCCAATGTCCGCGGACGGCTGAGCGCCACCGAAGGCGGCGAACCTTCTTGGATTATATTTGCCCCATGAAAGGGAACGACGCGCTGAAACCGCTTGCAGTCCGGCTTCGCCCCCGGACGCTCGACGATGTACTTGGACAGGATCATCTTCTCGGCAAAGGCAAACCGCTGCGCCGCATGGTGGAGAGCCGCCGCCTCCGCTCGATGATCCTCTGGGGGCCGCCTGGTGTGGGGAAGACCACGATCGCACAGATCATCGCCACGGAGGTGGATGCCGAATACCGCCAGCTCTCGGCGGTCTCCTCCGGGGTCAAGGATGTACGCTCGGTGCTCGATGAGGGGCGCAACCTCCAGGCGCTCGGCCGCCAGCTGGTCCTGTTTCTCGATGAGATCCATCGCTTCAACAAGGCGCAGCAGGATGCGCTCCTGCCGGCGGTGGAGGAGGGGTGGATCACCCTGATCGGCGCCACCACGGAGAACCCCTCGTTCGAGGTCATCCAGCCGCTCCTGTCGCGCAGCGCCGTCTTTACGCTCAAACCTCTCGACTCCGATGCGCTCGATCTTCTGATCGATCGCGCTCTGCGGACCGATGCCGCGTTCGAGGGGATCACGATCGAGGATCTGGATCTTCTGAAACTCCTCTCCGGCGGCGATGGGCGCAAGTTGCTGACCGGGCTGGAACTTGCGCGCGATCTGCTGCCAGCCGGGGAATCCACGATCACCGCCGAGCACCTGCGCGGAGCTTTCAGCAGCCGCCAGTTCTACGATCGCGCCGGTGACATGCATTACGACATCATCTCCGCATTCATCAAGAGCATGCGCGGCAGCGATCCGGATGCGGCGCTCTTCTATCTGGCACGCATGGTGGAGTCCGGGGAGGACCCGATCTTCATCGCGCGGCGCATGGTGATCTTCGCCAGCGAGGATGTGGGAAATGCCGACGCCTATGCCATCACCTTCGCCACCAACATCATGCTGGCCGTGGAGCGCGTGGGCATGCCGGAGGGGAGGATCATTCTGGCCCAGGGGGTTACCTATCTGGCCTCGGCACCGAAGAGCAACGCCAGCTACAAGGCGGTGGGGGCGGCGCTGGAGGATGTCCGCAGGCATCCGCATGCGGCGCCGCCGCTTCACATCCGGAACGCTCCCACGGGGCTGATGAAGAAGCTCGGCTACGGCAGGGGCTACCAGTACGCGCACGATCACGGCGGGTTCGTACCGCAGGAGTATCTGCCGGAGGAACTGCGCGGGAGCGTCTATTACTACCCCACCGAAAACGCGGCCGAGAAAAAGATCCGCGACCGGCTGCACGCCTGGTGGCCGGAGCGCTACCAGGACGAGGAGGAGAAGAAAAAGAAGGGATGGTGACAGGCTACGGCTGATTCCGGCATGAGCCATGCAGGGGAGAAGTGCCGGGATGATTGAATCGCAATCGTATAAAGGACAGGTGGTTGTATGAAGGTTCTGGCGTATCTGCTGGCCGCCCTGCTGATGGTGCTTGCGGCCGCCTGCTCCGGCGAGCCGCAGGAGAAGCCGGATATGGCACCGGTGGGCTCCGCCGATAGCGTGGCCGAAGAGGGAACCGCTCCCTCCCCCCGGCCGGAGCGTGCCGCGCCCCGCACCGATACGATCTGGCAGGGGAGGGTGAAAGGGTACAGGATGGCCTGGACCGGCGAGGATTTCACCGCGCGCTCCGGCGCGGCGGCAGGAACGGCCGTCTCCCTGCGCGAGGTGCTCGATCATCGCTACCGTATGGCGATCGATACGCTCGATGATAGCGAGTTCTTCAAGGACTGCACCACCGAGAACACCGTGAAGGTTCTTTCGGTGGTCGGCTCCACGATCAGCATCGAACGTTCCGAGTACGGCTCCTGTCCCGGCGCGGCCCACCCGAGCGTAAATACCACCTACGAGTCGTTCTCGCTGGCGAACCCGGATCGCGTTCTGACGCTGGGGCACTACTACGACGAGCGTACCCTGTACGATGCGATCGCGGCCGATCCGCTGGTGAAGAAGGCCATGGCCTCCGCGGGTATCACCAGCCTTCCGGCGACGCTCCCGGAGTTCCTGGATCTTCTGAGTACTTCGGTCGCCGAGTGCGAGTACGGCTTTTCGCGGGAGATGCTCTCCAGCTTCGCGTTCCATCATATCGAGGGGAATCGCGTTGCTGTGCGTATCGGCCTGTCGCACGGGGCCGGCGCCTGCCGTGGCCGGCTTACGCAGCTCGGCCTTCTGCTCCCCATCCCCTCGGCGCTCGCCGATGATCTCCGCGCCGCCGACAACCGCACCGCCGGCTATCTGATGCGCGACCTGAAGAAGATCGCCGGAGATGGCAGCACCATGATAACGCTGAAGTGAGAGATGGTAGGTAGTGGTCAATAGCCGGTTCCCCGGCTAAAGCCCGCTGTCGGTGGTCCGCCGTTGATGCTGCTGAGACCACCGGCCACTGACGTTCTCCCCAATCGAAAATCCAAAATCTAAAATCGAACATTCCCCATGCCTCTTTCCGATGTTCTTGTGCTTGGTTCCGGGATCGCGGGGCTGACGTTCGCTCTGAAGGCCGCCGAGCTTGGATCGGTGACGATTCTGACCAAGAAGGAGCGGGCCGAATCCAACACCAATTATGCCCAGGGGGGAATTGCGGCGGTGGTGGAGCCGGATGACAATTACGAGAACCATATTCGCGATACGCTGGTGGCCGGCGCAGGATTGTGCGATGAGGAGGCCGTGCGCGCGCTGGTGACGGAGGGGCCGGAGCGTGTCCGCGAGCTGATGGAGCTGGGTGCCCGCTTCACGCTGCGTCCGGATGGCTCGCTCGATCTGGGGCGCGAAGGGGGGCACTCCCACAACCGCATCATCCATGCGGCCGATCTTACCGGCCGGGAGATCGAACGGGCCTTGTTGCAGGCGGTGGCCGATCATCCCAACATCCAGCTGATAGAATATCTCAGCGCCATCGAGCTTATCACCGAGCATCATATCCCCGGCGCCCGGCGTCACGGGGTGCGCCGCCGGAACTGCTATGGCGTGTATGCGCTCGATACCCGCAGCGGCGAGATCGTCACCTTTCTGGCGCGGCGCACGCTTCTTGCCACCGGGGGCGGCGGTCAGGTCTATCTCCATACCACCAATCCCTCCATCGCCACCGGCGACGGCTACGGCATGGCCTACAGGGCGGGGGCGGTGATGGCGAACATGGAGTTCGTGCAGTTCCATCCCACCAGCCTCTATGCTCCTTCGCGCAAGGGGACGTTCCTGATCTCCGAGGCGGTGCGGGGGCATGGCGGCTATCTGCGCAACAGTTCCGGCGAGCGCTTCATGGAGCGCTACGATTCCCGGCTGGAGCTTGCCCCGCGCGATATCGTGGCCCGCGCCATCGACAATGAATTGAAGCGGAGCGGCGACCCCTGCGTCTATCTGGACGTCACCCATATCCCGTACGACGAGTTCCGGGAGCACTTCCCGAACATCGAGAAGGAGTGCGCCGCGATGGGGATCAACGTGGCGGCTGACTACATCCCGGTGGTGCCGGCGGCGCATTACCAGTGCGGCGGGGTGAAGAGCGATCTGTGGGGGCATTCCTCTATCAACAATCTCTATGTCTGCGGCGAGGTTTCCTCTACCGGCGTGCATGGTGCCAACCGGCTTGCAAGCAACTCCCTGCTGGAGGCGCTGGTGTTCGCTCATCGCGCCTGGCTGAACATCAAGGAGACGTGGGGGAGCGAGACCTCCGTGCCGATGCCGGTGATCCCGCCATGGAACGATCGCGGGGTGTTCAACGTGGAGGAGTGGATCGTCATCGAGCACGACCGCCGGGAGATCCAGCAGATCATGTGGGATCTTGTGGGCATCGTCCGCTCGAACGTGCGCCTGTTGCGCGCCCAGCGCCGGCTCCGCCTGATCCGCGAGGAGATCGAGGAATATTTCCGCCGCACCCAGGTGACCCTGGAACTGCTCGATCTGCGGAACATCGCCGAGACCGCGCTCCTGATCGTGGAGGGGGCGCTGGCCCGCAAGGAGAGCCGCGGCCTCCACTACACCACCGATTATCCCGATCTCGACGATGCGCTCTGGCATCGCGATACGATCATCGAGAAGGCGGTGCTGTGATTTTCGATTGACGATTTTCGATTTTCGATTGGAAGTCGGGCGATACAGGGGAGAGGCGGGTAGTCTATAGCGGAATCACTCAAAAAAAATCCGCGCATGACCTCTGGTAGAGTCATGCGCGGATGATCTTCTCTCTGGTGTCCTGGCAACGGGCTGCTGACAACGGACCAGGGCCCGATCGGCAGAGTACTGCCGGCTGTCTCCGTAGCCGGTTACAGGCCCAGCCCCCTTACTGGATCTTCAGCGTCTGCCCGGCGCGCAGCGACTTGTCGCTGATCTTCGGGTTGTTCTTCTTCAGATCCTTCAGGCTGACACCGAACTTGTTGGCGATCTCGGTAAGGGAATCCCCCTTGCGCACGGTGTACTTCTTGGTGCTGCTCTTGGCCGCGCGGCTCGACTTCTTGGCGTCCCCCTTCGACGGGGTTTCGCTGTAGATCTTCAGCGCGGTGCCGGCGTCGATCTGGCCGTCCTTCTTGACGTCGCGGGAGTTCCAGGTGCGCAGATCCTCCACCGATACACCATAGCGCTCGGCGATGGCGATCAGCGATTCGCCACGGCGGACCTTGTGGGTCTCGTAGCGGGTGGAGGTGGTGGTCACCGAGCGCTTCTTCTTGCTGGTGGTCTCGTTGGCGGCCACATCGTTCTTCTTCTTGTCGCTCTTGGCGGCAAGCGTCTGCTTCTCGGTGCCGTCGCTCTGAACCTTCAGCTTCTGTCCGGCGCGGACGTTGGTATTGCGGTCCAGGCCGTTCCATGCGGCCAGATCCTGCGTCGAGACGCCATACTGCTTCGCGATGCCGGTAAGGGTCTCGCCGCGTCCCACCTTGTGATAGGTGGTCTTCTTGCTGCTCTCCCTCGGGGTCTCGCTGCTGCGGGCGGCCCGGGTCTCCGATGCCACCGGCGTTGCGGCCGGGCGGCGCGGGGTGGAGCTTACCGATGCCGGGACGCTGTTGCCGGCCATCGCCAGATCGTTGCTCCGCTCGGCCTGCGGGGGAACTGCGGCCGGCTGCGAGGGCCCTTCGGTGGATGCGATTGCCGGCTGCTCGGCGGTTGGCACCGGTGCGGCGGCCATCGCTGCAAGCGGGATACGGAGCGAGGAGCCGGTGCGCAGGCGGCTCTTGGCGGTCATGCCGTTTGCATCGTTGATCGATGCGATGGTCACGCCATACTTCTGGGCGATCTCCTTCATCGTCTCGCCACGGGCAATCTTGTGGCTGACGAAGCTCTGCGCCAGCTGCTGCTGGGCGGGGAGTTCCTCCAGGCGGGCGGCCAGATCGTCCGGCGTGCCGCGCGGAACGCGGAGGGAATATTCTTCAACGCCCTGCGGAAGCCGCTCGCGGAGCAGTTCCGGGTTCAACGCCTTCAGGTCGTCCACCGAGATGCCGGAGGCCTGGGCGATGCTCGCCAGATCGTAGGCGCCCTTCACCGGAACCATCTCGTAATCCCCCGGCGTCTCGAAGTTGATGCCGGAGAAGCCGTAGGCCTCCGGGTCCATCGTGATCTTCGTGGCGGCGATATAGAGGGGGACGTACTGCTGGGTCTCGCGCGGCAGGTACTGCCGGACCTCCCAGTAGTTGCGGCTGTTGGCCTTGGCGATTGCCGACTTCACACGGCCGGGGCCGCAGTTGTAGGAGGCGAGCGCCAGATGCCAGTCGCCGAGATCGTTGTACAGATCGCGCAGATAGCGGGCAGCGGCGCGGGTGGCCTTCTCCGGATCGCGGCGCTCATCAACCCACCAGTTGATCGTCAGGCCATAGGCCTTGCCGGTGGAGGGGATGAACTGCCACAGGCCCACGGCCTTGGCCCAGGAGACGGCCGAGGGGCTCAGACCGGACTCGATCATCGAGAGGTGGCGCAGTTCGATCGGCACACCTTCCTCGGCGAGCACCTGGTCGTACATCGGGAAATAGCGTCCGGTGCGCTCCAGCCACTTGCCGAAGAACTTCCGTCCCCGCTCCGATGTGAAAAATGTGATGCACTGCTGCACGGCGGTGTTGTCCGACATCTCGATCTGCAGATCGGAGCTTGCAAGGGCGCTGGAGCCGGCGGTAACCTCCGCTGGTTCGGCCTTCTTCTTGGCCGCCGGATAGTGCTGGCGTACCACCGGTATGCGCTCGACCTCCTGGAAGATCTTGTCGCGCAGCACGAAGAAGCTGCTGTTCGGGTCGAGGCTGTCGATCGAGGTGATCTGATCCTCGTAATCCTGCACCAGGCTCTCGGAGAGCTTGGTGAAATCCTGGTTATCGTAGATATCCGGGTAGGTGATCAGATCGTTGAGGATCGACATGGCCGCCTCGAAGTGGCGGGCCGCAACTGCCGTGTTCTCCTTCTCGGAGGCGCGCATCGCCAGCACATAATGGCGGCGGGCTTCCTCCAGCTTGCGCTTCAGTACCTGGTCGCTGAGCGGTTTCTGCGCCTTGTTGTCGTCGAGTACGGAGTACTCATCGACCAGAATCGGCTTCCGCTGCACCCGGGATGCCTGTTCCGGAGCGGTGCATCCGGCAAAGAGTCCCAGCGCGACGAGTAGAACGGATAGATTGGTTCGCATGTGCGAAATCCCCGTGTGTATTGAGTTCGAGAGAAAAGAGTCGTTGTTTAAAGGACCTGGCTATACGTGCCGGGGGCGATCTTCATGGACTGCCGGAAGAACCATTCGGCTTCCGCACTGGCGGATAACCCGGGGTTCCGGTTCCGGCGAAGATGGGCCATCATCGTCATCGGTATATCGTGGGACCTGGAAACCAGGTCGCGGCAAGAAAGGGAGTGATGCCCGCAGGGGGCTTCTTCGTAGTGTCAATCATATGGAGCACGAAATCAATATACACCCTCGGCCCAGCCCATCCCAGCCCGGGAAGGGTTTCTGACAAAACTGTAATTGCTTCGCGCTCCCGGCGATTCCGGTGGTGATATAACCTGTAGCAAAGTACATCTCCGTATGGTGCGGAGCAAGGGTCCGGAGGGGATGGGAGACGATAGTAATCCTGAAATTTTTGTCATAAAGTCCTGCTTAAAGCGCTCCTGCCATCACGCGTTACTTGAGGTACCGAGCCCAGTTCGATGTGGTTGAACAACGGGGACGTTTCAATACAAGCGTCTACTTCTCCATTACCCCCCCGGAACGGCAAAAATGACAGATGAGGAGGGCTTCCGGCACCTTGAAGGGGCCTTCCGGAGTGGGACGTTGCGCCCTATAGGTCGAGGGTGGTTGCCCCTCTTCCGGGACCCCTCCCGAGGCGCTTCGGAGGCCCCCGGAAGAGCGGCTGCACGGCCATCATCATCCCGATATTGTACAACGGGCGGGCTCGGCGGGAGAGATGAGAGCCTGGTGGCGGGAGGAGAACGGTAGTTTTATTACGGCGTTGTAATCACTTCACTATCTCCTGAGGGGAAAAAAATCGGGGGAGAGATGTGCCACATCAAGCGCACTGCCGGCGCCGCCCGATATCAATGGATGCGCCCGCAGGGGCGTTGGCAACTGCTTGTAACGAGACACGCCCGGGCGGCTGATGCCATCCGGGCGTGCTGATGATCTCTTCTGGATGAGAGGAGCGGGGGAGCCTGTCAGTGATGGGCTCCGTTCCTCTCTGTGAGGCCGGGGTTCTCCGGACGGAGCGCGTGCACCACATTGAGCACCGGGAGTTCCACACGATTGACGACCTTCGCCTCGAACTCCTCGCGCATGCGGGTGATGGTAAAGCGGGTGGGCCATGCCGCCGCCTCGCCGAGCGCGCAGATCGTGTTCCCCTCGATGTTGTTGGCGATATCCACCAGCAGGTCGAGATCCTTGCTGGTACCCTCGCCGGAGTCCACGCGGGTGAGCACCTTCTCCAGCCAGCCGCATCCCTCGCGGCAGGGGGTGCACTGTCCGCACGACTCATGATGATAGAAGTGGATCAGGCGGCGGAGCATGTGAGGGATATCGGTATCCTCGTCCATCACGATGATGCCGCCGGTGCCGATGGCCGAGCCGGCCGCCTTCAGGCTTTCGGCGTCCATGTTCACCCCTTCAAGCTGGTCGCCGCGCAGGATCGGCATGGAGCTGCCGCCGGGGATAACCGCCTTGATCTTCTTGCCGCCGGGAACGCCGCCGGCAAGGTCGTTGATAATGTCCAGCAGGGGAAGCCCGGAGGGTACCTCGTAGACGCCCGGCTTGTTGACGTGCCCGGAGATGCCCAGCAGCAGCGTGCCGGGGTGCTTCTCGGCGCCGATCTTGGAATAGGCATCCGCGCCCATTCGCATGATTACCGGCACGTTCGCCAGCGTCTCCACATTGTTGATCGTGGTGGGCATGCCGTACAGTCCCACCGCCGCCGGGAACGGGGGCTTCACGCGCGGGTAGGCGCGGATGCCCTCCAGGGAGTTCATCAGCGACGACTCCTCGCCGCAGATATAGGCGCCGGCCCCCTTGTGCACCACGATCTCGATGGAGTAGTTGCCGCCGAAGGTCTCCTTCATCTTCGGGCCGATCAGACCGGCCTCGTAGGCCTCGGCCACGGCCTCTTCCATCAGGCGCACCCACTTGTGGTACTCGCCGCGGATATAGATGAACGCCTGGGCGATTCCCATCGCGTAGCCGGCGATCATGATCCCCTCGATCAGCAGATGGGGATTGTATTCGAAGATCTGCCGGTCCTTGAACGATCCCGGCTCCGACTCGTCACCGTTGATGCAGAGATATTTCGGCTTATCGGTCCCCTTCGGCATGAAGCTCCATTTCAGGCCGGTAGGGAAGCCTGCGCCGCCGCGACCGCGCAGGCCGGAACGCTTTACCTCCTCGGTGACTTCGGCAGGCTGCATCGAGATCGCCTTCTTGTACATCTCGTATCCGCCGTTGGCACGATACACGTCGAGACGATGCAGATTCGGAATATCGGGGAGGATGAGCTTCGGGAAGCTCTGTTCAGATAAGTTCATGGGTTCTTCTTGAAGGAGAGAGATGCCATCGGCGGGGTCGCACTCTGTCAGACCGAATATCGCCCCGACTGAGCCCGCCAGCCCCAAACATAGCCAATTCCGGCCATTCAGCCGCAAAGCAAGCGGCACCGGATCGGCAGATACATAGACGTCCGCAGCGCCCGGAAACGTAGGTATCGCCGGACAATTACGAAATTACACAGAACTTCCCTCCATGTGCGGGGTTATTGGTAACAAAGAAGCCGGGCAAGGAGAGCTTCAACCGGCGAAGAGGGGCCGTGGGCAGTTGCCCGTCGCCGAGACGGAAGAACCGGATTGAACTCCGGCACCGCCGGAAACCACGCCCGCGGACGAAGCAACCAGCAACTACTAACAGACTCTCCCATGGAACGACTCTGGTCTCCCTGGCGATCGGCATTCGTGGGCTCGGCGAGCGAGCCGGCGAGCGGCGAAAGTCCCTTCACGACGGCATACAAGGCGCCACAGCGTGACGCCGGGAACTATCTGGTGCATCGCGGCGAGCGGGCGTTCATCATCATGAACCGCTACCCGTACAATGCCGGGCATCTGCTGGTGGTGCCGGTCCGCCAGGTGGGGGACTTCCTGGAGCTGAACGAGGAGGAGTCGCAGGAGATGATGCGACTTATCCGGCTCGGGGTCGCGATGCTTCGCCGGGCGCTGAACCCGGGGGCGTTCAACGTGGGGATGAACCTGGGACGCACCGCCGGGGCGGCCATCGAAACCCATGTGCATTTTCATATCGTTCCCCGCTGGAACGGCGACACGAACTTCATGCCGGTGCTGGATGAAACCCGTGTGATCTCCGAGAGCATGGACGAAGTCTATCACAAGCTCCGGGAGGCCCTGGCCGGGATCATGGAATCGGGGGAGATGCCGTGACCTCCCCGGATGCCGGGCTGCCGGAGCATTTTATCAATCAATACTCATCAACCGAAAAATCTAAAATCGTAAATCAAACATTTCCCTATGGACTACACACACCTCAGTAAAAAAATCGCCTATATCCTCCGCCACGCTCCCTGGGAATACGAGCTTGAGCTGGACGAGGAGGGATGGGTGCCGCTGGAGCAGCTCCTGGAAGGGCTTCGCTCGCAGCGGGCATTCCGGAGCGTCACCGCCGATGATATCGCGCGGCTGATACGAGAATCGAGCAAGACCCGGTACGAGATCCAGGGGGATCGCATACGGGCATATTACGGGCATTCGGTGCCGGGCAGGGTGAAGAAGGAGCGAACCGAACCTCCGGCGGTGCTCTATCATGGGACCGTGCGGCGATTCCTGCCGGCGATACGGGAGAAGGGCTTGCAGCCGATGAGCCGCCAGTACGTTCATCTTTCGCTGGATGAAGCCACCGCGCGCGTGGTCGCCAACCGCCGCGGCTCCGATATCGTTCTGCTGCGGGTGCGTGCCGCCGATGCCCATGCCGCCGGCGTCCCGTTCTACCGCGAGAGCGACGGCATCTGGCTGGCCGATCCGGTCCCGCCGGAATGGATCGAATTTCCGTGATGCAGCCCGGTGCCGATGCCCGGGCTTTTTTTTTGCCCTGCCGCGTCGTCGTTTATTGTAGCAGAGTAATACCACCAGATCCACCGATTCTCCCTATACTTGTTGTTCTCCGTCCGGGGGGATCTCCGAGACAGGGGTGGTTATCAGTTGTGGCAGGTAGGATAGAGAGTCATGAAGCATATCGTTGCCATCGTCGGGCGCCCGAACGTGGGGAAGTCCACGCTTTTCAATCGAATACTCGGCAGGCGTGACGCCATCGTCGAGTCAGTTTCCGGAGTAACACGCGATCGCCATTACGGCGAGGCCGAATGGGCCGGCAAGGAGTTCTCGCTGGTGGATACCGGCGGGTTTGTTCCTGATACCTCCGATATCTTCGAGCTTGCCATCAAGGAGCAGGCCGCAATCGCCATCGAGGAGGCCGATACGATCGTCTTCGTGGTGGATTCGCGCGACGGCGCGGTGCCGGTGGATCGCGAGATCGCCGAGATGCTCCGCCGCTCCGGCAAGCGGGTGGTGCTTCTGGTGAACAAGTGCGACAACGACAAGATGGACCAGGAGTCGGTCAGCTTCTGGGAGCTGGGGCTGGATGAGCCGCATCCGGTCTCGGCGATGAACGGCCGCCGTATCGGCGATGCGCTCGATGCGATTACCGATGAGATACCGGTTGCCGTCACCGATGAGAACGAGGAGCGGGGCCCGCTGAAGATCGCCCTGATCGGGCGGCCGAACGTGGGGAAGAGCTCTATCACCAATGCACTGCTGGGGCAGGACCGCGCCATCGTCACGCCTATCGCCGGCACCACGCGCGACTCCATCGACAGCACCCTGAAGTTCCATGGCGAGGAGGTTATCCTCATCGACACGGCCGGCCTGCGCAAGCGCAAGCAGGTGCATGAGTCGATCGAGCTGTATTCGATCATCCGTACCGTGCGCGCCATCGAGCGCTGCGATGTGGCGGTGATCGTGATCGACGCGGTGCAGGGGCTGGAGCGGCAGGATGCCAGGGTGATCGGCGAGGCCGCCGAAAAGAAGAAGGGGCTCATCATCGCGGTGAACAAGTGGGATCTCGTGGAGAAGGATACGATGACCTCGAAGCGGTTCGAGGACGCCATCCGCGCGGAGCTTCCCACATTCGATTATATCCCGATCGTCTTCATCTCGGCGGTCACCAGGCAGCGGCTCGTCAAGATCATCGAGCTTGCCAAGCATGTCGATGAGGAGCGCCACAAGCGCATCTCCACCAGCAAGCTGAACGATGTGGTGCTGGAGGCTATCAAGAATCATCCGCCGCCCGCCGTGGGGGGGCGTGATCTGCGTATCAATTTCATCCAGCAGCCGCAGGCCGCGCCGCCGGTGTTCCTCTGTTATACCAATCATCCGGATCTGATGCAGGACAACTACACCCGCTTCCTGGAGCGTGTGATCCGCCGCGAATACAGCTTCGAAGGGGTGCCCATCACTCTCGTCTTCAAGCAGAAGGGGAAGCAGAGGGACGAGTAGAGCGGATTTCACGTCAGTTGAGCTACCATTGCCCTGGTGATGGCCCCCGGAGCCAACACCTGTAGGTGTTGCCGATCTGTAGAAAGAGTCCTCCCAGTTGATGATGTAGCTCCGGAGGAGCGGCCCGTTCCTGCGCTGTTGGTAGCTCAATCCAATTGAAATTCGCTCTATGTACCTACGGATACGTTCCCTGAGATCCCCGGTACCAGTTCGCACGGAGGTTGACTCCGTGCGAACAGGCAGCAGCAGGGGTCGCGGAGTCACACTCCGCGACAGCTACCAGGACATTTCCTGAGATCCCGGAATACCGTCTGCGCGTAACGCCCTGCTCTGCACGATCCGGCTTCCTTCCAGGCCCTGCGAACAAAGCTCTACAAGCAAGCACTACCGCGGGCAAGGCCCGCCTACCAAGAACTACTTCCCGCCGCCGCAGGCGGCATCCCAACATGACCAACACTCTCAATTATATCGATGAGAACCGCGACCGGTTCGTCGAGGAGCTGAAAGAGTTTCTCCGGATTCCGTCGGTTTCCGCCAACTCCGATCGTGCCGAGGATACCCGCCATGCCGCCCGGTTTGTTGCCGAGGAGGCGCGCCGCTGCGGGCTGGAGAACGTCGAGATCATGGAGACCGATGGCTATCCGGTGGTGTATGCCGACTGGCTGCATGCCGAAGGGAAGCCCACCGTGCTGCTGTACGGCCACTACGATGTGCAGCCGGCCGAGCCGCTCCATCTCTGGACCACCGGCGCGTTCGAACCGACGGTGCGGGAAGGGGAGAACGGGGATCTCAATCTCTATGCGCGCGGTTCCAGCGACGACAAGGGGCAGGTCTTCCTCCATCTGAAAAGCATCGAGGCGCTGATGCGCACCTCCGGCGCGCTGCCGGTGAATATGAAGATCATCATCGAGGGGGAGGAAGAGGTGGGCTCGCCGAACCTTCCGGGATTTCTGAACGCGCATCGCGAGCTTCTGTCCTCCGATGCGGTGGTGATATCCGATACCTCCATGTACGATTACGGCATGCCGGGCATCACCTACGGCCTGCGCGGCCTGGCCTATTTCGAGCTGCATGTGACCGGCGCCAGGAGCGACCAGCACAGCGGCATGTTCGGCGGCCCCGTCCCGAATCCCATCAACGCTCTCTGCGAGATGATCGCGAAGATGAAGGATGAGAACGGCCGGATCACCCTGCCGGGCTTCTACGACAATGTGGAACTGAGCAACGAGGAGCGCGAGCAGCTTGCGCGCATTCCGTTCGACTCCGAGAAGTTCAAGCGCATGCTGGACATTCCGGAGACCGTCGGGGAGAAGGGCTACAGCGATCTGGAGCGCCTCTGGGCGCGTCCCACGCTCGATGTCTGCGGCATCTGGGGAGGATATCAGGGGGAGGGGGCCAAGACGGTGCTCCCGTCGAAGGCGGCGGCGAAGATCTCCATGCGGCTGGTGGCGCATCAGGACTACAAGGCCGTTGGGGACCAGCTCCGGAAGTTCGTGGAGCAGAACACGCCGGCCGGCGTGCGCGCCGAGGTGGTGGAGCTGCATGGCGGCCCCCCTGCGCTCACCCCCACCGATTCGGCTCCGGTACGGGCGGCGCTCTCCGCGCTTGAACAGGCGTTCGGCGTCAAGCCGTTCCTGATCCGCAGCGGCGGTTCCATTCCGATCGTGGCGGACTTCGAGCAGCAGCTCGGCGCCCCGGTGGTGCTGATGGGCTTCGGCCTGCCGGATGACAATCTTCACGCTCCGAACGAGAAGATGAACTTGGGCAACTTCCATCTCGGCATCAAGAGCGCCGCGCTCTTTCTGAACGAATACGGGAACGCCGCCCAGGGGTAAGCTCCCCGGAGAGCCAGGAATACATCATCAAGGCGTGGTGCGGAACGGATATCCTTTCGCATCACGCCTTTGTTGTTGTTGTCGTTATCGGTAGTTGACGGATCGCGGAGATGCCGGAACCTATCGCGATGGGCCTGTCAACGGAGTGTGCCCGGTCCTGGGGCATCATGGGAGATGGCGGTTTCGTAGAACGATCCATCCAGATTCTTTCCGCCGATCCAGACCAGCCGCCACTGGTCGTCGTAGCGGGTCCGCGCATACCAGATCCTTCCGCCGGGCCCCGTGCCGCTTTCGGTATGAACGCCTCCGGTGGGATCGGCGCCCACAACCGTGCAGTGCAGGTCGCGGCTGTAGCGCGCGCCATTGCAGTTTACCCCGCTGATATCGCACGCCTGCCCATTGACGTAGGTGGTTACGCTCCACCAGACAAGCCCGTTGTCGCATGCTCCCGATGCGAACCGTACCTCCTGCAACGCCGCATACAGTACTCCGGCGCATGCCATCAGAGCCATCATCACGAGAAAAAGAGTCTTTCGCATGGAATGTTCCTCCAGAAAAATCAGGGAGATGTTCAAATAGGGGGGATCTGATTTCAATCTACATTTATAGACTTTGCCGTGCAACGTGAAAAATCGGTTTCCGGCCCGGCATCCAGCCCGGCGGGGGCCTCCGTGCGTTTGCCGGGGCGCCTACCGGCACTGCAACACGGAGTGCCAGCACCGGATGGAAGAATATTCTCATTGCAACCTTCAGGTTTCGGCATTGTATGAACGTAGATGAGAGCGATGGGAACATAGATATCGCGGGAGCGCCGGAACAGTGCACTTCCGTGGTGCTCCACATGGGTGTACCATGCATGGTCCTGGGGGGTACCGGGCATCTTCGGCCCGGTATTGGTATGCTTCCGGATCGGCGGGATGATGTATATTCATCCCATGGCAGAGTTCGTCGCGGAATCGCTCCCGGCGGGCAATATCCGCACACTATTTGCGTCGGATAGTACTGTGTGATGAGGCCGTGAACTGAACACAGCGTCGGCAGGACCCGACCGAGCTTCCATTGAAATATGTTGATCCTCATCACAGGTGCCTCAGGATTTGTGGGCTGGAACGCGGTGCGCCACTTCGTCGCCGGCGGACATGACGTCGTCGCAACGTTCCGTACGTTTCCTCACTACTTGCACCAAGTCGATGGCTGTCAGCCCGTACCGCTTGATCTAGCGGATGGGATTGCCCTCGATGATCTGGTGGCACGGTTCCAGCCCGATTTTATTCTTCACGCCGCCGCCCTTTCCAGGCCCCAGCAGAGCGCCGATCCCGGCGAAGTATATCGTGTCAATGCGGACGCAACCGGCCGTCTGGCCCGCGCCGCGGCGTTGCATGCCGTTCCGCTTGTCTATCTCTCCACCGATCTCGTCTATCCATCCGATGCCGGCCTTTGCCACGAACTCACACCGGTGGCCCCGTCCGGCGCGGGTGAGTACTCCCGTTCCAAGCTGCTGGGGGAGGAGGCGGTACGGGAGGCGGGGGGGCGCTGGATCATCATCCGGCCGTCGCTCATCTTCGGGGATGGTACCCCTCGCTCCAACAGCTTCACCCAGTTCATGGATCGCAAATGGGAGGCGGGGGAGCGCGCCCCGCTCTTTACCGATCAGTTCCGTTCATTCCTCTATGTGGGGGATCTGATCGCCGCAGTAGAGCAGGTGGCCGTGCGGGAACCGCGCTGGAACGAGCTGTTCGTCTGCGGCGGGGAGGAGCGCCTGAGCCGTGGGGAGTTTGGCGTGCGATATGCAAGAGCAACCGGGCGGGACACGGATCTCTGCGATCTGATGCGAGCCGATGAGCTCCCCGGTTATATGGGGGGCGGAAGCGATATCTGGCTCGATACCTCCAAGCTTCGCTCTGCCGGATGGTCCCCGCGTCCCCTTGAAACATCTTTTACCGATATGCTATACGGGTGTCGGGACTTAAAGACGTAGATTGTGCCGCGCTCTGCCAGTGGAGCGCCGCGGTTTCCACTCCTAACTACTCGGAAGCAGCATGTCCACAGACCGACAGATAGCGATGACCAAGGAAGAAATACGGCGCGAGGCGCTCAGCAGGCGCAATTCCATGTCCTTGGAAGAGCGCACAACCGCCAGCCTGGAGATCTGCCGTGGGGTGATGGAGGATGATCTGTTCCTCGATGCGCGCGGGGTGCACGTCTATATCCCGTTCGGCAGCGAGGTGGATATCAAGCCCCTTATCGAGATAGCATGGGAGAGCGGCAAGGAGGTGGGGATGATGAGGGTGATGGAGGATGGCGGAAGCATGCATCTGAGCATCAGCCCCGCCACATCCTACCAGCGTACCCGGCTGGGGATCATGGAGCCGGAGGATGCCGAGCCGTTCGATATGAACATCTGCGATCTTGTCATCGTGCCGGTGCTTGCCGGCGATGAAGAGTGCAACCGCCTTGGCTACGGCAAAGGCTATTACGATCAGTTCCTCACCCATTATCCCCGTCCCACCATCGGCGTGGCGTTCGAACAGCAGATCTTCGAGATGATTCCGAACGACGAGCGGGATATCAAGCTGGACGCCATCTATACCGAGGGGCGGGTCATCAGCGAGAAAGAGTAAGGCGTAGGAACGCCTGCGGCAATGAAGTGCCGGTTCTCCTCCCGGTCTGGGAGCACCCCAGCGGCAATCCGCTCCGGGAGCATCGAACCGGGATATCATTCGTAGAGTCACCCCTTTCCCGTCCGTCGCACCGTACGATGGATGATCTGCGTTTCCTCCTCCGTGCGGACGTCCGCCAGCGGAGGGGGGCTGCGCCGTATCCCGGCGCAGGGGCGTGCTGGCTGCCAGCGAACATCTATGAGCAAAGCCGGTGGGAGAGAGAGATGATGGTTATATACATAACATCAGCAAGAGGCCTGTCATGGCATCGGATAAAAAACTCTATCGCTCCATCAACAACAAGATGATCGGTGGCGTGGCCGCCGGCATCGGAGCATATACGGGAGTCGATCCCATCATTATCCGCTTCTTCTTTTTCACACTACTGATCGCGGGGGGGCTTGCAATCCCCGTCTATGGGCTGCTCTGGTATCTGCTGCCGGTCGATCCCAGCCAGCTAGGCGTCATGGAGGAACCGGGTACCACCCATACCTCGTTCCGATGAGGCAGAGGAAGCGAGCGAACATTCAAGCGAACTATACGCAGCAGCGGGGCCGGAGGAATTTCTTCCGGCCCCGTTCCGTATAAAAGAGTAAACGGAAACCCGCGGTTCCTTGAAACTTCGATACAAGATGGGGCGTAGAGAAGATCGTTCCTACACGATCAGAAACGAGGCTTTATCATGATACCGACCAACAAACTCTATCGCTCCACCGATCATAAGATGATCGCCGGCGTTGCCGGCGGAATCGCCGAGCATTTCGGCGTCGATCCGCTCATCATCCGTATCCTCTTCGTGGCGCTGGTTGTGGCCGGCGGCGGCGGATTTCTGATCTATTTCCTCCTGTGGTTCCTGGTGCCGAAAAATCCCGATCTGGTTATCCGTTTCGAGGATGACGATGAGGCGGAGCGCCCGGCCCCCATGGGAACGAAAATCCTGCTGAAGGCGCTTGCCGCCGCATTCCTGGTGGCCGCCATCATCTCCTGGTATGCCGACGGGGTCTTCTTCGTGCCCTTCGCCCTGAGCATCGCGATCGGCCTCTATTATTTCAGCCGCAGCTCCGACACGATCTCCATCAGCGAGCGTTTCGACCTGCACCGTTCCGGGAGCGACCGGAAGATCCTCGGCGTCTTCGGCGGCCTTTCCGAGAAGTACGGCATGGATGCCACGCTCCTCCGGGTGATCGGCGTGGTGCTGCTGGTGGCTGGCGGCGGCGTGATGGTTCCGATCTACCTGCTGTATGCCCTGCTGATCCCGGTGGAGGATACCGACACGGATGTGGAGAGGATCGTGATTATCTAGCGTGGGGTTCGCGCTCTTCTTCTGCGGGCCCGGCAACAGCCCGATGAACTACTCTCTTGCTCCGCCCCTGGCATCCGGTATGCCGGGGGCTTTTTTATAGGAGGCTGGTATAGTGATGCGTCTGGCCCGCAAGATCATAGTCACGCTGCTGGCGTTCGTGATTCTCATCGTGGTGCTGCCGCTGGTGTTCCCGCCGTTGCGGCAGGCGCCCCGGTATGTGATATTGCTGATGCAGAAGCCGCCGGACTCGCTGCCGGTGCCCGTGCAGGGGGTGAGGCCCTCGGCGCTGGCCGATACCTGGGGGAGCGCACGTTCCGGCGGCAGGCGCCATGAGGGGATCGATATCTTCGCACGGAGAAATACTCCCATCCTGAGCGTCTCGGCCGGTATCGTGATGCGTGTGGGGGGCAACGAGCTGGGAGGGCGTGTGATCGTGGTGATGGGGCCCGGCGGGCATCGTCACTATTATGCCCATCTGGAGCGGCATTCCGCGCACACGCCGGGGGACTGGGTGGAGCAGGGAGAGGTGATAGGATATGTGGGAAATTCCGGTAACGCCCGCACCACCCCTCCGCACTTGCATTATGGGATTTATACCTCCGGCGGCGCCATCAACCCCTATCCGCTCCTTACCGGAAAAAAGGGGAGGGGCACGGAGCCCTCGGCGGATATGTTTTTCCGGGGTACGGATGGCGGTTGCGGCGGAGTGAACAGGACGCTCGCTATATTCGCCGCCGGCCGAACCGGGAGGAGCGGCCGGGGACTGCCCGCATATTCTTCCATTTCTCCAGTCACGGAGCTTCCGCTCCCGCACGCATAGTTCAAACGACTCGTGGATCACATTTATCTCAACGGGCGTATTCTCCCGGCCGCCGAGGCGGCGCTTTCGCCGTTCGACCGGGGCCTGCTCTTCGGTGACGGGCTGTTCGAGACGGTCCGGATCTATCAGGGTAGGGGGCATCTTCTCGGCCGGCACCTGCGCCGTCTGGCTGCCGGACTCGATTTTCTCGGCATAGCGCATCCGGGCCAGGAGGCGCTGGCCGGTGCGGTGCGGCGCACGATCGATGCCAACGATCTCGGCGACGGGGTTCTTCGCCTGACGGTAACGCGCGGTGTGGGGGGCTCGGTGGTGGAGCCGGAGCTTGCCGATGGGCCCACCATCCTGATAACTCTCAGACCGTTATTGCAAAATCCTGAATCTGATAAATCTGATAAAGGCGAGAGGATTATCACGCTCGGCATCCGGCATATGCAGCCGCAGCTCGGGCGGCGTCTGAAAAGCCTGAACTATCTGGCTGCCTCCCATGCCGCGCGCGATCTGGCCGCCGCCGGTGTGCGCGAGGGGCTGCTGCTAACCTCCGATGGCACGGTGGCCGAGGGGACCGTAAGCAATATCTTCCGCGTTGCGGGCGGGGCCGTGATTACGCCGCCGGAGAGCCTTGGCATTCTCCCCGGCATAACGCGCGGCCGTGTTATCGAGCTTGCGCGGGAGAGAGGGATGGAGGTTCGGCAGGAGCGGTTCGCTCTGGATGATCTTCTGGCATCGGACGAGTGCTTCTATACCAACTCGGTGCGGGAGATCGTCCCGGTAACGGGCGTGGATGCCCGCACGATCGGCGATGGAACGCCGGGAACCGTGACGCTCCGGCTTCGCGAGCTCTACCGGGCCGAAGCCCCTGCATGAGTTGAGAGCCCGCCGTGCACGGAATCTTACGGGAAGGCGCAGAGATGCGGGGCGCACCGAAGGGAGGGAGAAGCGGAAAGAGCCGATTCTTTTTCTTCCCTGATTTTTCCTCTTTTTCTTCCCTGCGCTTTCCCCTGATGTATTCGGCGCGAGCGCCTATTTCTCCACCACGAATCTGACCATCTGCTGCGCTCCGTTTCTGCTGCGCACCCGCACGAAATATGCGCCCGCGCTCAGGCCGCGTGTATCCAGGCGAATCGAGGAGCCCCCAAGCGGCGTCATCGTAGCGGCTATCTCCCTTCCCGTGCTGTTGAGCAGAAGTATATCGCCGAGCGCATCATCCTCGCCGAAACTCATCTCGATGGTCGTGCCGCCGCCGTCGCGGACCGGGTTGGGGGCGGCCGTGGCCCTGATCGATCCGCTCGCGGTCATCTTCACTCCCGAGAGCGTTTCCACCGAATCCAGCATCACCACTCCCCAGGATGTGGCGCAGTAGAGCGAGTCGGCGGTTGGTACGATGGCGTGAATCGCATGAAGATTATTCTGCGCGGCGAACTCCGGAAAATAGCGGCGGAAATCTATCATCTGAATGGTGTCGCCGATGAATTTGAATAATCCCCCCTCGGTGCCGGCATAAAGTTCTCCCTCGTGCTCCATCAGCGTCGTCAGCTCATAGTAGCCGAATATCGCCGGGGGAAAAATCTGCTCGGAATATGTAGTGAAATCCGGGCTGATGGTGGTGACCGACGGCGGAAATGTCCTGCCGCGAAGATCGGCCCGATACGAGGAACCGATATGAATCCGGTCCTGGCTGTCGATGAACAGGCAGCGGATCATCGGTCCCGCCGTTGCGGTGCTCCCCCGTGGCACATCCACCACGGTTGCCGAATCCCCGATGAATTTCAGAAGCCCTCCCGGAGCAGATGCGCCGGTTCGCTGATAGGCCAGCCAGATGGCCCCTTTGCTGTCCTCGGCCGGGTTGGTGAACCGGAAACCCATATCGGGCCAGGAGAGGATCTTCCGGAGTCGCCCATCTTCAAAGCGGAACATCTCCAGATACGGGATGACGCTTCGTACCTCGCCGCCGCCGATCATGTTCCGGCCCAGCACCGTCCGCGACACCGCCGAGAGCCAGACGCGGCCACGGGAATCGACAAGGACATGATGGAAATCCCGTTCATTCTCCAGCGAGTCATCGAACCGGAAGCTGCTCCAGCGCTGCGCTGATTGATCGAACCGCAGCAGATGACGCTCCGCGGCTACCAGGATATTTCCGCTGCCATCGGCAGCGATATCCCATAAGCGTGATGCGGCCGGGAGCGGATAATCGTAGTCGGCGGTGCTGATGGTGATCCAGCGTTCGCCATCGAACCGCTGTACCGCGAACGGTGTGGGGTGGCGTACCGGGTCGGCGACGGCGGCCCAGAGTGCCCCGCCGGGGTCGCGCGCAAGAGCGATCACTGCGGAGCTGTAGAGCTCCGACGGCTGGAACCAGCGATGTTGTGCGGCGGCATGGGAACAGCAGAGGAAGAGCGTGAACAGGAGAACCGGAACTATTTTCATTGCCTGCTCCGTATTCAGAGGTGATACCGTGGGATGAGCGGCTCTGCCATGGTCCTCCGGAGGTGGCGGGGAGGAGAGCCATGGAGCGCCGCCGGGAAAATAGAGATGGAATATCTCCGGAACAAGATCGGCTGCTGTGCGCATCCGGCAGTACCCATAATTCCCTATGCGGCCCTATCGCCGGGGCGGCCACGGATGCAATAGCCCTGTATTTCCATCCTCAATTATCATTCTCTTTCTTTTCCATGATCGTTATGGCGGCCCCCGATTCCATTTCGAGAACGATAAGCTGTTTCCATCCCGGCTCCGCTTTCAATAATCGCATATCCAGATAGCCGGCTTCATCGCGGTGAATGACGATTCCCTGCTGGCGGCCGGGGGCGGTTCCCTTGTGCAGCACCAGCACCACGATCCTATCCTCTCCCGGCTGGCCCCGTTTCCGCCAGCGGAAGGTTGTCTCGGCTGGTGGCTCCAGAGGCACGCTGAAGGCAAGGGTGGGAAGCCCAGCCACTCCCACATCCATTACATACCATCCCTCGTGCAGCAGGCCGTTCAGGTAGGCTGCGCTCGTATCGTCCTTCAGGCGTACGGCGCGCCAGTTGCTATCGTGCGGAGTAATAACCATGCGATGATATCGGTTGAATACTAGAATGCTCTGTCGGGGAAGGTAGAGATATCGCGCGAGCGTTGCCAGGGGAGAAATCGTGGCGGTCTTTAGCCTGGAATAAAGGAAAATCACGCGAGGATTTTCCGCTGTCCGAAAGCATCATCCGCACCGTATTGAATTCAGAAGGGAGATAATGCAACCGGCCGTTTCCGATAACGAAAACGGCCGGGCCGGCATTTGCGGGGAATATGCCGTGCGAATGATATCGCTGAACATATCCGGATATATCCTGCCGCTCAGCTTTCTATCATGGTGCTGTTGCGCATCAATATTCTGCGCAACCGTTCGTGCACACGGCCGTTGGAGGCCAGCAGTCGATCGGTGACGAGCGTATGATGTCCCTGCTCCGGGGCATAGGAGCCTATCATGCCCCCGGCCTCCAGCACCATCAGGGCTCCTGCGGCCACATCCCATTCATGGAGCGCCACCTCCCAGTAGGCATCGAATCGTCCGGCGGCCAGATAGGCCAGATCCAGGGCTGCGGAGCCGAGGCGGCGCACCGGAATGCCCATGCCCACGATCTCGGCGAACGAGTCGATGCAGCCGAAGGGGTTTTCCTCCACGTTATAGGGAAATCCGGTCACCAGCACGGAGCGGTCCAGATCATCATTGCTGCTCACCTGCAGGCGCGAGCCGTTCAGGTAGGCGCCGCCCCCTTTTATGGCGGTGAACATCTCGTTGGTGTTCGGGTTATGCACCACTCCCACCACCGGCTCGTTATGCAGCACTGCGGCTATCGAAACGCAATACAGCGGGATGCCGTGCGCGTAGTTGACGGTGCCGTCGATAGGGTCCACCACCCATGTAAGCTGCGCCAGCTCGCTGTTGCCGCCGGATTCCTCTGCAAGAAACTGGGTATCCGGATGCCGGCCTATCAGGATCTTCCGGATGAGATCCTCCGAGGCGGTATCCATCAGCGTTACGAGGTTGTTCTTTCCCTCCGGCTTGTAGGTGATGCCCAGGTTGCCGGTGATCCCCTCGCGGATCAGCGTTCCTGCCTGGCGCGCCGCCTCGATTGCGGAGTCGAGCAACTGCGAGAGATCGGGATATGATTCTGGCTGTATCAATGTCGGATGTAAGGATGATCGATTGACGAAGTTGGAGTGCCGGCCGGCGGAAAATCACTGTCTGCCGGCCGCACGGCTCCCGGTGATGAGCATCATCGCCGCATTTCCGTGGAGCCCCCGAAGATACCAAATCCCCCCGAGAGAGGGGCGTACAGGGAGAGGGGGGAGGGTACCCAACCATGTACTCCCCCCGGCCGGTCGTGCGCTCTAACTTGTGGCGCACTCAATCAACATTATTTCGGGGGAGATCAATGAACCTTTCTATCATCTCGCGCCGGGGCCTGCTGCCGATGGCGATCGTGGCGGCATTGCTGATGCTGCTGGGAGCCAGCGATGCCTCGGCCCAGCTCGGCGCATGCCGTTGTCCGAATGTCACCGTGCGCAACCAGGCGCACTGCGACGTATTTCTGGTATTGCAGGGATCTTCCGAGACCCAGCTGGTGGTACCCGCCAACAGCAAGGGCTCGTTTCTCTGCCAGGCGGGGATGAACGTCCTGGTGCAGGATTGCCAGGGGCGCCTGCATCCGCTGGAGCCGGGGGTATGCGTGAATGTGGTGCTGGCCGAAGGCTGCTGCACGCGCGTCTGCCTGGAGGAAGTGGCCCGCGGATGTTACCAGGTGGTGGTGTATCCGCCGGTGGTGGATTGTCCCTGCCAGTAACCATGACTGCCGAATACTGCCTCCGAGCCTTCTCGGGGGCAGTTCGCTTCCACGCCCATCCGTTGAGAAGTTTCATGCGGCCGTTACCGGCCGCGCCCTATAACCAACCATAGCAACAAGGAGTACTCTCCATGACCACGTTCACTTCTACCTGTATCCGTCTGGTGACCGGAATCGCCATGACGCTGCTGCTCGCGCTGGCGGCTTCATCCAGCAGCTACGCCCAGACCTGCCGCTGCGACGCCGTGACGGTGATCTCCGATCCCGGCGTTGCCTGCACCGTGACGATGTATCCGTCGGCCCCGCTCTGCAAGTACAGGCCGGTCCCGGTAGCTCCCGGCACCACCGTGCCGATCGGCTGCTGCGATGATATGATGATCCGGGTGGGCACCTGCGATGGAACCGATGTGGTGTTCAGCTGGAACCCGAAGCTTCCGAGCTGCTACACCGGCGTGGCGATCGGGCCCGGCTGCTGCGTGGATATCTGCGCTTCGTTCGATCCGGCCACCCGCTGCCCGGTCATCCGCATCACCCCGTCCAGCGTCCGCTGCGCCAGGTGCTGAGGTAGTTCGTAGCCGGTAGTGCGCCCCCTGCGGCGGCTGGAAGCCGGCAGTGAAGAGAACGCTCTTGCTGCCGGCTGCCGGCTACTGGCGATTTACGATTGAGGATTTACGGTTATCTAAAACTGATTCACCAGCCCGAAAAAAACTTTCCCCGTAGAGAAGTCATCCGGTTTTCCGAGCGCGTAGGAGAGCCGCACCAGGCCGATGGCGGTTTCTATCTGTGCGCCCACGCCGTAGCCGTAGATCCATTCCTCCAGCGCCGGCAGCCCGCGCAAGGGGTCTTCCGGCCGGCGATAATATCCGCCATCGAAGAAGAGCGCGGCGTACGATGAGCTTGAAAGAAGCAGCCGCAGTTCCACCGTTCCCCATGCCCGGCGCGAGGCACGAAACGTATTCTCCGCATATCCCCGCACGGTGGATTGCCCGCCGAAGCGGAACAGATCGCTCTCCTCCAGCAGATCCCCCCGTATCTCCCCGAAATGCATGCCGCCGGCCAGAACCACCGACGTGAAGGCTGTCACATATCCATCCAGATCCACCTCCGCACGCTGCCTGGTATCCTCGGCCGGAATTCCGGTTGTGCACGGGGAAGGGCCCAGAACGCTCTTGGCGCCGAGAGAGTAGGAGGTGGAGTAGAGAAGCCCGGAGACGGGGTTCACCGGATTCGAGCGCGTGTCGTATCCGATGCCGATCGTGGTCTCCAGCGTGCGGCTGTTCAGCAACTGCCGGAAGCAGGGCTGCGCCGTATCGGTCTGCGGGATGGTTGCCTCGTAGGCGCCTCCCAGGCGGACCGAAAAGGCATCGGTGAGGCCGTAGTAGAGATCGCCCGTAAAGAAGCGCTGCACATAGCTGAGCAGCGCCGGGGTGGTCTCCTCCTGGTTCTGCCGGTATCCCAGATCCAGATCCAGCGGGAGGCCGAGCAGAAAGGGCTCGCCGTAGCGGAACTCGAGCTGCGATCCGGTGAGGCTCTGCTTCTGCCAGCGCAACGATATCCTCCGGCCGGAACCGAAGATGAAGAAGACGTTCACCAGGCCGGTAAGGCTCCCTTCGCCCAGGCTGTCGGTGCCGGGCTGGTAGCCGATCACCCCGTCGAACGTGTTGCTGCGCCCCTCGGTCACGGTCAGCAGAAGGCCGTAGGCGCCGGAATCGGTGCGGTACAGCTGCGGTTCGCCCACATCGGAGAAGATGTTGAGGCGTTGCAGCCTGCTTCTGACCTGCGCGGCCAGCACATCGGTGAAGACCGCTCCCGGCTCCACCGCCGCCGCCGTCAGGATGAGATTGCGGCTGGTGCTGGTGTTTCCCCGTACGTCGATGGCGCCGATCCGCACCCGCGCGCCGCTTTCCAGCGCGATATCCAGTTCCACCGCTCGTGCGCTGTCGTCCACCTGGATGGCGGCCACCCCCGCCGATGCCAGCGGATAGCCGCGGTCGTTGAGCGCGCGGATCAGCCGGCCGGTGATGCTCTCCACATCGGCGGCCGAGAAGGTGCGGCCGGAAAACTCCCCGGCGGTGATGCCGGATGCCTCCGCCAGCGCCGCCACCGAATCCGGCAGGAGCCGCACCCGCTCTATCGTATAGCGGTCCCCTTCGGCGATGGTGACGCCGGCCAGGGAATCGAATGCGATGGAGGCGCCCAGATACCCGCTGTTGGCATAGGCTTCCTGGAGTGCGGCAAGCGCGGAATCGGGAGGGGAGGAGGTGAACAGACCGCGGATGAACTCATCGGAGAACTGCCGGGCGCCGGTAACCGGGAGCGTGCGGGGTTGCGCCGCGAGAGCGGCCGGGAGCAGCAGAAGCAGCAGAGAGAGGGTGCCGATGGCGGAGATCACGGATTGTCGTGCGGCTTCGTTCCTGGGACTTCGATCTGATCGAGCTTTATCATGCCGGCGCGCCCCTGTGATTCCTCCGTGAGCTGCGCCGAGAACTCCTCGAGCTGGTCCGACCGGATGGTGGCTACATAATTAACCACATCGCGATATTCCTCCTCGAAGCCCAGCGCATACTGCTCCACAAGCCCCCGCACCACGCGGACATCCTCGTAGGTGGTGAAGATGCGGACGATATCGGTGGGGTGCTGTTCAAGCCGTTCGGCCATATCGAGCGCCGCCTGCGCGGCCTCCGAGTACGCCCGTACAAGCCCTCCCACACCTAGCTTGGTTCCGCCGAAATAGCGGGTGACCACCACCAGAACGTTCACCAGTTCCCGCTGCTGCATCACGAAGAGGATCGGCTTGCCGGCCGAGCCGGAGGGCTCGCCATCATCGGCGAAGCGATACTGCAAACCATCCGGGGCAAGGCGATACGCATAGCAGTTATGGGTGGCATCCCAGAACTCCTTCTGGAGCTTGGCAAGCTCCTGTGCGGCCTCCTCCTTGGTACGGACCGGTATGGCCGTCCCGATAAAGCGTGAGCCCCGGATCTTGATCTCCGTGCGGGTCCGGTTACGTATTGTTGTAAACGATTGGCTGACTGACATAGATCGCAACGCTTCCTTGGCACCAATCTCGTAAGTTTGCACCACTTGTGAACAGGAGCCGGGCCCGTTTCTAGGCCATGGACCATCCGTAGACAATGCCATCCTCTGTACATTCATAAAGTACGGTGGAAGTGCCAGAAAAAGAAGAACCTTGGTATCCCGGATCTGCCGGTATATTTTCTGCACATGCTTTCTCCGCCGGGGCTTTTCTACGAGGCCTGTTGTCCACGATCCCAACTCTCCTCATCAACCTCCGTAAAGGTTCCGAAACGATAGCCGTAATGGCAGCTACGATACAATAGCGGGTATCGTGTATCGTTGGTGGGGGAGTTCGTATGCCTCCGGCCGCTCCTAGGGCCGCATCGATGGAGGAAGGTTGCACAGACGGCACCCGCATAGTCCTGCGAACATTGAAGAATTGAAGGGCATTCGGTATCACAATGAACATTGGCATCACCTGTTACCCAACCTACGGCGGCAGCGGCGTAGTGGCTACGGAACTCGGCAAGGAACTGGCCGCGCGCGGCCATCAGGTTCACTTCATCTCCTACGCGCTTCCGTTCCGGCTGGACGGCTATCATGAGAACATCTTCTTCCACGAGGTGGAACTGCCGGATTATCCGTTGTTCGAGGATAGCCTCTACTCACTCTCTCTGACCAGCAAGATGGTGGATGTGGTGCTCTACGACGAGCTGGATATCCTCCACTGCCATTACGCCATCCCGCACGCCACCAGCGCCTACAATGCAAAGCTGATCCTGAACGAGCAGGGACGTGATATCAAGATCATCACCACACTGCATGGCACCGATATCACGCTGATCGGCCTGGACCCCACGCTCCTGCCGCTGGTCCGCTTCTCGATCGATAAATCCGACGGCATCACCGCGGTGAGCCGGTTCCTCCGGGAGAAGACCCTCACCAACTTCAACCTCGACCGGCCTATCGAGGTGATCCCCAACTTCGTCAACATCGAGGAGTGGCGCCGCCACGACGACGCACGGCTGCGCGCGCAGTTCGCGCCGAACGGCGAGAAGGTGCTGGTGCATGCCAGCAACTTCCGCGCGGTAAAACGGGTCACCGATATCGTCCGGGTGTTCGCCCAGGTGCACGAGAAGGTGCCCAGCAAGCTGGTGATGGTGGGGGATGGGCCGGACCGCGCCGAGGCCGAACGCCTCTGCCGCGAACTCGGCATCTTCCACGATGTCCGGTTCCTCGGCAAGCAGAACGCCCTGCCGGAGATCTTCTCGGCGAGCGATCTGTTCCTGATGCCGAGCCAGTCCGAAAGCTTCGGCCTGTCGGCGCTGGAGGCGATGAGCTGCGGCCTGCCGGTGCTCTCCAGCTCCGTGGGAGGTCTGCCGGAACTGAACGTGCACGGCACCACCGGCTATATCAGCGAGATAGGGGATATCGACCGGATGGCACGCTACGCCATCGACCTGCTGACCGATACCAAACGCTACGACCGCTTCAGCAAGGCCGCCCGCGATCGCGTTATCACGCAGTTCTCCGCCAACGATATCGTGCCGATGTACGAGGCGTTCTACCAGAAGATCCTTGAAGGGGAGAAGGTGATGGGATAGCGATCGGCTCTTGGAGCGGAGTTCACATCAGTTGAGCTGCCCTTCCCCTGGTGATGGCCCCCGGAGCCAACACCTAGTAGGCTGTTACGGTAATTCTGGATAGTGCCGGGCGAGCTTCTGTCGTGCGTCGTTCTTTGTAAATCTCCAGCGCAACCTCACCTGCTGACGTGTTTGGCTGTAGGCGTCAATTTCTCGGGTCAACTCCTCTTGCGTA
>JBMDXA010000171.1:0-48769 GCA_048594725.1 Candidatus Kapaibacteriota bacterium | reverse complement strand
CTATCTATGGACAACCTACCCGCAACTGAAGGACTTGAACAACAAGCTCGTGAGCTACGTGATCGCATCGCCGCGCATCCAACCGATGAGGATAAACGAGAGTTAGCAGATATCCGTTTCAAGCAAAATGAGTACTTGGAGGTGACTAAGCTACTACTGAGCATTGAAGTGAAAAATGCTGGTGACCTAGAACGTGCAGGCTTAGCATTTAGGGCTAAGGGCGATTGGCCGAAAGCAATCGAGTGCTTTCAAGAATCGCTCGGCATTGATGACACGGCTACTATCCGCTGCTGGATTGCTGAGGCAATGATCCACCGTGAGAACGTTGCCTTGTCAGACCTAGACACCTTGGAAGATGTCATCATTCATCTGTACCGGGCTATTGCATTGCCAGACCCGCCAGTTGAAGCATTTCTCCTTTGGGTGGATGCGATAACCGCACGGGATAATCCTTTTTCGTTTCAAGGAGCAGCACGTACTGATCTTATCGAGATCCTTATTGACACCTTGGAGAAAGGACTACAGCACCACCCAACCAGTAGCGAGTTACGATTGGCAGTAGCATGGTGGCTCAACAATGGAGTAAGCGATCCGCAACGGGCGCTTGAAACGATTGATCCAGTCCTCTCTGACCGCCAACTTCCCGCTCTTCATTTGCAGGCATATCAAGCATATCTCAACCTCGGACAAAATGAGAAAGCTCTTCAGGTTCTTAATCAGCTCTCAACACAACAATCGAGAAATGCTGGTGTCTGGCTGGTGAAGGGAATGCAAGAAGTGCTTGCCAAGAACTTCATCGAAGCAGAGGCGAGCTACAATAATGCAGTTAAGGTTGCAGAGTATAGAAGTTATAAGACATGCGCTCTCCTCGGACGGGGATATGCACGACTGTTGCAGCATCCATCCAGAAAGCCAATGGAAGATTATGCTGAGGCTGTCCGGCTCTGGCTTGATGGGGCAGAGAGCTATGAAGAATCTACTTCCACTTTCCCAGCGATCTTAGTTGACCTGATTACATCGCCATACATCAGCAGATATGAATCATATGTAGATACATACCGAGGCTGGGCGCGGGACGCTTGCTTTAGTGCGGTTAACTTCCTGGAGCAGCTGCCAGATCCTGACAAGGATCTTCAAGGTAAACTACTCTATATCGCAAGCCAAGTCGTAAGTCATTTTACGGAGGAAGAAGAAATACTATGGCAAGCCGCAGAACTATCTTCACACCCGAAAATTAGCCGAGAGCTTGCGTTTATCTATGCCTACTCTGATGAATTCGATCATGCCGTACATCATCATCTCCGATTCCATGAATGGGCTGCGATAAGGTACTCAGAAGCAATCGAGAAAATTTCGCAGGACGCCATTCCGTCAACGCCGCTAAATCTAGCGGCCATAAAGACCAAGAAAGCGCGACGGGCTATTCATCAGGTGGCAATGGCATCGCTTCAGTCGTGTGGGGATGTGAAGGTCATTGCAGGTGTGCACAGGGTGTTCTATCGGGGTGCATGGCGGGAGATGCTCATTGAAAAGGAATTGTACAAGGAACTCGATGAGGTAGCTTCCACATTCGCCAAGCTGCTTCCGGATTCATCGGATGAACTCTTCGACATAGCATTCGCACAGAAGAGGCTTGGAAATACCCATGAAGCCGAAAGGCAGTATCGGGCCGCATTGGATATTGATCCGAATCTTGCTGGCGCGTGTATCAACCTGGCGATAATTCTACGTGATAGAGGTGCATTGCCGGAAGCGTATGAACTTGCTACAAAGGCGCTTTCAATGTGGCCTGAGAAGAGTTCTTATCAAGATGTACTTCGCAGCATTCAGCAGAAGCTCGACGAGAGCCAGAAGCAGCAGAAGGCAGCGGATCAGATCCGTGATATTCTTCAGGTGCCGCGAACCAACAGTATTTCCCCTGAAACCTTACCACTCGACACTGCCGTCTACATTCTTGCTCTTGTGCGGCTTGCGGCGTCAGAGGACTTTGAACAGATTGCTCCCTATCCCTATGCACAGGGATGGCTCTCTCCACGCGAGGACTATGATATTGAAGTCTTGAGACACCTATCCGATGCGAATCTTATTACTCCCGACTGGCGATGGAAGCCCGAATCCTTCACCTTAACAGATAATAACTCCACTGTTTCGTATGATATTGACCGCGTTCGTTGGTTGCTTACACTAGGAGGCAGTGCGGCAGAGAATCAGGCCGTCATGGCAAAGTTAGAACGGATTGTTGCCGACGGAGCATGGCCGCAGCACTGGCATGATGAATGGAAACCACTCTGGAAGACGTTGGCACTACACGAATGTTTGGCCTATCTACAATTCAAGCTCGAAGAATATAACTTCCCATTCACTCCCGGCGAGAAAACGATTCAGATCCTGGAGCAGATCCTGGAACACTTCTCTGTTTCTCAGTGCTATCGCTTCATCTGGTCAGCAACAAAGGATGCAGCCGCCTTTTCGGTAAAGGAGAATATTTCCCCACAACATGCTGCAAATGTTGCAGTAAACTCCCTACGCTCATATTCTGAACGAGCGCGAAATGAGGGCTGGACAATTAGCAAGTATCGCCGCCCGCCCCAGTTGCCAGAGTCCTTCGTCAGTAAAGTATTATTCGATAGCGTCTTGAAGATCGGGTGGCAGGGATTTGATGAAGTGATATCATCTTCCAAGGGAATGCGGAGTGAACTGCCATAGCATACAGGATTATACGTTATAACTGTAATTGTCCAGGATCAAAGAGGAGATTGAACTATGAAACAAGCACAGGACATGCTGTATGGTCGCTACGTCTTCCGTTCAGTAACGGAAGCACGATGGGCACTGTTCTTCGACAAGCTCGGCATCGACTACGAATATGAGCCTACGAAGTTCTCCATCCCTGGCATTGGCGGCTATGTTCCCGACTTCTATTTGCCAAACGTGAAGGGTGGAACGTGGATCGAAATCAAGGGGAAGGTGCCGAATCCAACCGAAGAAGCAAAGGCAGTAGGAGTACGGATGTTGACCAAGGCATCCACCTTCATCTTCTCGGACGTCATGAACGTTGGGGTTTTCAGTGACGGTGTGGATCTCTGTAACTTCGGCATCTATGTGGCTACCCCGGACGGGGTATTCCCTATTCGTCCGGTGATGGCATACAAGAAGTTCCTGCCAGATCTGTTTGAAAGATCCGAAGAAGATATCCTCATAACGGCCATTTATGCCAAGCGATACGACTTTAACGAATTTTCATTGGAAAGGGGCGTGTTAATGGCTGTTTTCAGGATTACTCGCGAGCGGGATGTTAAAGTGCTCCGCCAGCGCCTCTTAGAATCACAGGCCCAAGCAACAGAATCGAAGCCAATGACGGCTGACCAATGGGATGATGTAGAACCATTCTAGCGGATACCTTCTCATAGAGAATGATCTCATATTATGCCTCACCAGATAGAATCATGAGCGACTCACACCTTGTTGCCCCTCTTCTCCAGTCAGCGCATCACAGTATTGATAGAGCAGTTTCCGAACTAGCAGGGAAGCTCGTTTCGCGCCCGATAGACAGCTACCTGAGCTATCCTCCTGGCGGTGGTCTTACAGAGAGCGAGATTGCTGCACTACAGCACCTTCAACTCTCCGATGCCGCTGCATCAGCTTTCCGTAAAGTAATTGCCGACGCATGTGCGGCTGCGTTCTTTCGGTTCTTCGGAGTCATGGATGGAGTCGCTGATCCACCTCGCCAGGATGATGAGACGTGGTTCGGTGCTCGGTTCGCTCCGGTGGAAGCAGATACTGATGACCGCATGCTCCATGACGAGTTCTTTGAGAGCTATTAGGATTATGTAGAAGATGCTGGATAGTTTGCATAAAGAGCCCGTAGAAAGGAGACTGCGCTGCTTAGAAGTCTATAATGCTTGTTATCTGGTCAAGGATCACCCACCTCCCACCCCGCTTCTCGATAAGGATTTCTCGATAAACCGAACTTCCAAGAAAGCACTCGACACGAGCACGCTGCAACGTGGAATCGAATAACACCCTCGTAATCCCCGGCGGTGTAGCAAAGTTCCAGGTGAGCCCGAAGGATGTTTTTTTGAACGGGATGAACTGCCGCAGATAGCGCCCATGCTCGTATGTAGCGCTATTCGATTGAAGGTAATCGCTGGAGAGAAACGTTGTCAGCACGCTGTCTATCGTATCGTTGATATAGACGACCATAGAGCCGGTTCTGGAAACATTCGGGCGGAAATCATTCACGGCACCTTGCAATGCGTGCCGGGGATACGACCAACCAGCAGGGAGCGAGTCCATGATGAAGTAGGGAACGCGCTGTTGAATGAAGGTGTAGCGGAAGGTAGGTGCTCCCCCGATGGGTACCGGACCAACAGAGGAATGGAGAGAATCGAACACCATCCGAAATATCTCGTAGATGGTGCGCACGGTGTCGGATTGCCGGGCAAGTTCTGCTTCTGATATCGGCGGAGTAGCCTCGTGCCATTGCTGCATAAGAGGGCCTAGCAGTTCTGGCGACCGCCGCAGGTCGATGTGATGCACATATGAAGATGGCCGACTGCATGAGACCAGAGCCACGAGTAGCGCAAGGATCACAAGGGATTTCATTGTAGCATTCCTCCATTAGTAGAACTTGATTGCAAGAGCGTAGTGATAATGTTGCTGACCGGCATTGCCATCCATTACTTTAGCTGAATTTTCAATCAATCGGCTCCCACAATGGGCTGCTCGCTACCCCATCATGCTGCCGATTTGAGAATCAACAACTACCCACTGCTCTCCGCGTAATTCCATCAGAAGATCGACAACCGCATAGTCGTTGAGAGAGCAATTGACAAGCGCTCGATGAAGCGTTTGATCGAAGGTGATGAAGGCGATCGCCGGTGGTGTAGGTAGTTGCCATTGCCATACCCAGTCTTCAGGCTGTACAACCAAGTAGGGCCTCAAGAATTGCGATCGTGGATAGGGGATAGTCCCTGCACGCGGATCAGGATCATCTTCAAGAAGGAAGGAGGAAAGGCTGGGCTCATAGGGCTCTACCAGGTAAACCCGGATCAATCCTTCCGGATTCACATCTGGCCGAAATCCCCTGATCGTTCCACTGCTTCTAGTCTCCATCTTGTAACTTCTCGGAGGGATTGTATCCATTGGAAGGCTATCGACGATACGATACCTGACGCTGTTCTGGATGATAGCATACCGGATTGCCCGATTATATTCGTTCGGTCCCCATCGTGCTCCCAACTGCGTGTAATCGAGCGGATTGAAGATGGTCTGAAACATGGCGTAGACAGCCTTTACCGTATCAGACTGTTGAGCCAGTTCCTGTGCAGAAACAGGCAGTACTGCATCGTGCCAGTGCTGGAACCATTCATCGAGCATGGCAACGGACTGATGGTGATAGGCCTGAGTAAGAGGAGATGAAGAACAGTCGGCCAACAACACCAATAGTATAATGGAAACGAGGGTGCTATTCGCATATTTACGAGCCCAAGCTCGTTTCATAATACTTACATCAGAGAGATATTGACAGCCAGTCTTCATCTGTGATGAGAAGAGGTAATGATAACTAAATCACTAGGCACTGAAAGTGCATAGGTTTACAATGGAATGGAATTCCACAGTGATCACTCAAGAATGATCCTGCTGTCATCATTCGATGGGCTGGAACGATGATGCTCCAGGTACTGTTGCACAACTTCCTCGGTAATATTGCCGGTACTCCACACCCCATAGCCAATCGCCCAGAAGTGCTTGCCCCAGTACCGCTTCTGTAGATGCGGATACTCCTGCTGAAGCATCCGGGAGGTCCGCCCTTTCAAACGCTTCAGCAACTCGCTGATCGACTTCGATGGCGGGTACTCGATGTGCATGTGCACATGGTCTTTGCTGACGACGCCCTTCAGGATGACAACATCTTCGCTATTGCAGATCTGGATAATCAGTTCTCGGCAACGCCGCTGGACGTCTCCTTCGAGAACATGGTAGCGGTACTTCGTTACCCACACGATGTGTGCTGTCAAGCGAGATGTTGTATGTCCGTGCTGCCGTACTGGATTTGACATGCACTCAAGCTACACACCTATAGCCTCAAACTGAAAGTCTTGCGCTGAAAGCGCATAGTTTTGACTAACGGCTGGGACAATAAATATCGAGCACGGAGCTGATTTGCGATGACGGGCTGAGGGGCGATCTTGAAGAGCTGGACTCAGTTGTCCAGATCCTCTCCGTCGCAAGGTTTCCTTAACGTCTGTATGAGATGAGCCATGTGGATCTGATAGTTCTTTCTTCCCTCATGGTACTCTTCACTGCTTCTCCGATACTTTATGTCTTGGGATGGGGTTTTATTGATCAATTCAAAGAGCTTCGGCTCATAATGAGGGTCAAGTCCTGTATGACACGTCATACAAAGTGTGATAAGGTTGTCTTCTTCAGTAACTCCTCCTTCTCCCCAAGGAACAATATGATGCACATGGAGTTCAATGTCTACATAGTCTTTCGGTGAGCGACCACATGCCTTACACCGGAACCCGTCCCGTTTCAACACTTCCATTCGTATCTTCTTGCCGGGCGCTCGATTAAAGAAGTGGGATGGCAAATCAGTCACCGCAGTATCACCTCTCGTGTAAGAGAAGACCTTCTCTACTGGATCAAATATCTCTGAGACGAATTTCTGCGCTATACTTTCTTCGATAATAGCGTGCCCACCAATGAAGGCATCGTAAATGGCATAATCTTGTTCGGTATTCACAAGGCATCCTGGTTGACCAATTTCCTCTAGGAATTTCAGTTTTGTAGGGAGTACCGGACGTGCAACATAAAGGTGCCTGAAAGGCTTTCCTTCTACTTCCGCAGCCCATTGCGTTGTATACCAAAATGAAAATCCGCCTTCAGCATCTGCAAGAGAGCTAATGTGATAGTAAGTCGCCTTGTCTATTGGATTCTGGCATGCCATCCGGGAGATTTCCTGATTGATGTAATCCTCGAAATCTGACAGGAACGGAGAGGAAGAATCTTTCATGCTATTGGTTTAAGTTAATCTAGTGAGGTTCAAGCCTCGGCCATGCTCATTGCACCCACCCTGACCAGCGTTCCTTCCATGAGTAGGTTGAAAATTTCCATCACTGCTGTGTTTGCTTGAACCAAGATAGGAGTCGTATTCGCACGTTTACGAGCCACTCCTCGTTTCGTGATTGCGAGATAGGACAAGTGTTGCGAATGAGCTTTCATGGTAGCTAACAGGAGAAGCTACAATGAGACAGAAGCTTTTTCAAATCTTATGATCTGTTCCATGTACAAGCGATTCGCTTCTAGCTCTATTCCTGAGCGTTCCGAGCATCCAGTCTATCACCCCTCGATGCACATCCTTGTGCTCAGGGTCACAGTTGTAGGTGATGTAGAGATGAACTCGTTCTGAGTACAGCCACCATACACGCAGATAGAATTTCCCCTCTTCTGCCTCTTCATCGTATTCGGTTGTCAGGCCAACAAAGGCACCGCACGTGATAGGAATTCGTTCAGCATAAAGCGGTGCTCCTTTCTGAGCCATCTCAGCATTTTCTTCATCAGAGATTACTCCAGCATGCTTGTATGCAGAACTGATTGTGAGTGCCCCATCAACATCACAAGGAACGAAGGTAGTGCATGTCTCGGATGGATCTGGCTTCCATCCTGCGCTATTCATGGACCAGAGATTGGAATGCTCCATAGAGTAGATATTATTGTGTAGGGGATAGTGACCAGCCCCCGAATTATATACCAGAAGTTATGAGAGAGTTGCTGGGTTGATTAGCCGCATGACGCTCGGCAAAGATGGCCGGAGCCATGTTCCTGAGCGCGCTGTGCGGCCGCTGATAATTATACTGCTGACGATACTCTTCCACCAGAACGATCGCCTCGGTAAGGCTGTCAAAGACCTCCATCGATAACAGCTTGGACTTACCTCGATAAAGTGGACAGTGATTGGGTTGAAATACTGTCCAGCGAGAGGTCGCTAGAGCATTGCTGATTCCAGTGTTCCTCGCATTCAGCCGGCGTCATGTAGCCGATCGTTGAATGTAGCCCCACTCGATTGTAAAAGACCTCGATGTATTCGAATATCTCGGCTTCTGCCTCGGCACGTCCGCAATAGGTCCGGTGATGCACCAGCTCCTTTTTCAATGTCGCAAAGAAGCTCTCGCTCACAGGGTTATCGTAGCAGTTACCCGTGCGGCTCATACTGGGCCTCACCGACCAGTCGCGAAGCATCTGCCGGTAGTTGCTAGCAGCGTACTGCACACCACGATCCGAATGCATTATCAGCGCGGCTGATGGCCGACGTGCCACCAGCGCCATCAACAGTGCCGATTCTGTGAGCTGTGCATCGATACGCGCACTCATCGCCCAGCCGATCACACGCCGGCTGAACAGATCCAGTACGACCGCCAGGTACAGCCATCCCTCCTCGGTCGTAATGTAGGTGATATCACCGGCCCACTTCTGGTTCGGGGCACTGGCCGTGAACTCCTGCGCCAGGAGATTGGCTGCGATGGGCTCATCGTGCCGCGAGTCGGTTGTCCTGATGCGCCGAGGCGGTTTGCCCGCTCTGAGTCCCTGCTTGCGCAGCAGGCGTGCACTGCGACGCTTCGAGATGCGGATGCCACGGCCGCGCAGCTCACGCTGCACGCGTGGCGCACCGTAGTGATCCCGCCCAGCCAGGAATGCCTTTGTGACGGCCACTAGCCAGCACTTCGTCCTCACGCGCACGCCGAGCGACAGGACGTGTACGGTAGGCATAGTAGCCACTGCGGGTCACATCGAGCACACGGCACATCTCTGTGACCGAGAACTCCCCCCGATGCGCTTCGATGAACTCGAAGCGTGCTGACGTGCTTACTTCTTCGGGGGCTGCGCGAGCCGAAGGCCTGTGAAGCGCACTACGCGATAGCTTTTTTAGGATTGCGGCCTCCTCGTGTGACATCTCAAGCTCGCGCACCAGCCAGCGGTTCTCCTGTTCGAGAGTCTCGGTGCTACCAGCAGCAGAGACGGCAGCAGATGATGGGCTGTGGTTGCCGGGTGGCTTGATTGTACGTCGCCATTCATACAACGTATGAACAGCGATGCCGAGATCACGCGCTACCTCGACGACCGTCTTGCCCGGGCTCATCGACAGCCGTACAGCATTCTGTTTAAACTCGTTGTTATAGGATGTTCCCTTTGCCATGATACACCTTCTGCGGGCAACTTACTCCCGCTCGTTGGTGCCCACAAAACCGAGGCAAGTCTATTCCCCACCTTTGAGTTCTGGGAGGGAGGACCAAGTCATACCTACTCTGAACTGACAAACTGGTTTCACGATGATCGGCATAGAGGGTTCTGGGGATGCGTAATTGCCCCCAAACGGAAGTTGAAGGTCAAGACGATACGGCGGGCTGGTGGTTGATGAGGAATTAAAGGAGGCGTTCTGGGAGATTGTGTTTCGCCCCAATCCAGCTTCAACGCATAACTTATTTCCCATGAAATTTCCCTCCCGGCAAGAACCACTCAGGGAACAAATGTTCCATCAATACCTTTACTGTTCGGTTAAAGACCGATCGATTCTCTTGAAGTACCTTCTTGGCCCCATCAACTGTTGCAATAGACATTAAGAATGGCACACCCACATCCTCTAAAGCCGAAGCTATGATTTGAACGCGATCTTCTGCCACAATGCCCTGGTCCTCTAGGTTAAGAGCTTTAACGAAAGATTCGCGATTGCTGACCAGATTATCAAGCCGCATTCGAATATGGCACTTGTTCTCTACTGGATCTGCCGTCTTGTCTATTTCAACAAATAGGGCTCCAAGGTTGATATAATAGCTGCCTCCAAAATCACTTTTCTGGAGATTGACCATGCAAATCGCATCGTCCGAATCGTAGTACCAATTAGATCTCTTCTTACGGAATCCTCTGGGCTTTAGGATGCCAGTAATGGCGTTCTCTAGGTCTTTGGTATTCGCAATTGATAACATACGTCCTGATTCGTGTTGTTATATGTTCTTGTTTGCCATGATGAGCCATGCGCCGAAGCAAGCGCATGGCTCACCTTTTATATTAATCGTATGTCTCGATCTTGCCCTTCCAAGTGCGTCCCTCGGGGTCTGGATGTATCTTGTTTAACTCATCCAGATATCCTTCAAGTTGCTTCTGATACTGCTTTAGCTTGGCCGGGTTATTCGGTTTCAGTTCAATCACCTCTCGTTCATCCCAATTGACCGCATCTGGTTTCTTACCGCTTGGCAGTCGAACTTTCGTATCCCATCCTTCACCGTAATCCCAGTCTTTGTGGATCTGCTTCCCTCTAACGGTATGAGATGTTTCTCCGTTAACCGGAGCCGGAGGAGGTTCAGTAGCGGGCGCATCATTGTCACCACCACCTTCTGCGGCGACTATTGCAAAGAGCATGGCCCACTGTCCCTCCGCTGTCTCTACGTACGATCGAGGCACCGTTATGACATTTCCGTTATCCAACGAAACGTCAAAAAACTGCAATGGTTGATCTACATCGGTGCTCACTGCCGGTGTTCTCATCCACTCCGAGAAATTTATTCCTTCTTCAAGCACCTGCACGGTTATATACACGCCGATAGCGCCAGCAATACCAACCCCCAAGGAAGCCATCACCTCCAGCGCAACCGGTGCAAGAAGGGGAACGGGAAACTTCCCATCAGCATCAGCCAGCAACAATGGATTATTGAAGCTGTAGTGATAGGGCGATTGCGATGGGAATTTCTCCCACATCGGATCGATGCTCGTGAACCTGCCGGTTCTGGAGCAATACTGGCGCACCCCGTGATTGGCAGTGCTGGTCTCCTCGTCCGTTTCCTTGTCAATGAACCCTTTCCGCGTCTCGACGCCAGCGACCGCTATCGGCGTACCGAACGGTTCGCTATCGTAGCTGCCAATGACGTTGCCATTCTGGTCGAGGATCGCCCTGGTTGATCCAAGGTGATCGACCAGTTTGTATTCCTTCTGCCCGGTTGGCCGCGTAATGAGCACTCCCGCTTGACCGATTCCATAGGTGATATACTCCCACGGATAGAGATATACCCGGTTCTTTCCGCCATCTCCGCAATCGGTTTGCGTTGAATCGATCTGCTGTCCATGATAGACCGCAAGCTGCTTTTGATCCCCACCCAGCAGATAATACATCCACGGGTAGATCGTGCTATCGGGTGCCGGGACCACACCATCCTGCACTTCGTAGAGCCGTTTCTGCTCGCGTTCCCCGCTCGGGCCGAATCGATATCGCCAGTCCTGCCAGAGGCTATTACCGGTGTGAACAAATGCTCGATTATTCAGGCCCCGGAAGCTGTAGCCCAGATACTCCTCTCGGAGAGTGCTGGTTCCGTTGAAGTTCCTGTACTGAATCAGATGGCTCGTCTGCGAACCGTTGGCATTATAGCCGTAGCTATGAACCGTATCTCCCGCAGAGTAATCCGGCTGGCTTGTTGTCCAGAGCCTGTTCGTGCCAGGGTAGTAGGAGTAGGTTTCGATCGGCAGGTTCGAGCGATGTACCGACTCGCGGTTGCCAATCGGATCATAGTTGTAACCCGTCGATTTCCCGTCGAGTGTCCAACCGGCCAAGCGGTTCAGCTCATCGTAGCGGTAGATCTGCTTTTTGCGGTCAGTCCCATGCTGGTATTCCTGCACGAGGATCTGGCCGTCTACCTCATAGCGTAGCCGCTGGCTGAAGAGAACCGAACCATTACGCGTAGCGATCAGAGAGTCAAGGAACGTGCGGGGGTTATAAGCATACTCGACCAACGTGTTGATCGCCGGATACTTCAGCGATGCGATCCGATCGGTCTTGGTATACGAATATACCAATTCGGGTTCAATCCCCTGATGAGAAGGGAAACCGGGAAACCGGAGGTTGTTGAAATTGCCTCCTGCAAGCAGTCCGCTTCCCGGACCTTCCAGCTTCGTCCAGACGCTATCGACCCGGCCCTGGCGATCGTAACCATACCATGTCGTGAAACGCCTGAGAGGGTCCGCAACCATCACCCCGATGATCTGGTTCGAGCTGTTATACTGGTAATACACCGCATCGAATCCGAGATTCTCGTTGTAGTGAAGGAGCGCTTCGACACGTCCCCGTTCATCATAGCTCATGGCTGAGTAGTGGAAGGGCTCGGACGCCTTGTCACGGTAGGCTACGGCAGCTTCCCGCCCTTTCAGGTTACGAACCTTCCCGGTCGGTGTCAGCGCGTCCCATCGGTTAATCAGCGGAAATCCCGACCAGAGTGCGCCGGTACTGAACGGCATCCGGTCATAGTTGATTCCGATGCGCGAGAACTCTCCGTAATTTTCCAGATCCTCGAACTCATTGAGCCACACACCGCTTACCCCGCCGTTTCTCGGACGATACATCTTCGTTTCATGCATGATGAAGGGAGCCGTCGGGGCTTCGGTCTCATCCAGCCGGGGCTCCGGATCAAGCGGGCAGTTCCTGAGCTTGAATGTCGCCACGTCAGGGAACCGTGGTGATTCCCAGAACGGAGACCGGAAAAGAGTGGGGTTTGCCGTCGCGAACTCCGGCTTGTCGTAGATATGGAGGCGGTTGCCGTCAAGCCGGTCGGTCAGGCGAGATCCATCACCGCAATCACCGTTATTGAGATTGTCCTCGTCGTATGTGCCGCACTTCGCTCCCTCATCGATAAAGGCTTCTCCAACAACTACCAGCCGGTTGAGATCATCGTACTGATTGAACATCAGCAGACTCTTTCGTGCCTGCTCGGCATCCTGAGTGAAGCGGACATTGCCGAGGTCATCGTAGGCATAGCTGATCGTGCCGAGATCCGGATGGCTCTTCGTCTTCACCCGCCCGAACTCGTCGTGGGTGTATGTGGTGACCTGGCCCTTCGGATTTATCACCTGAACCAGTCTGCCGAGCAGATCATATTCATAGCGCGTCGTTGTATTGCTATGCGGGCTCTTGCCATAGTCACCGACCTCCCGGCGAAGCCGTCCGAGAGCATCCGAGAACTGAGCCGTCTGTTCCCCCTTTTCGTTGGTGAGGATCTTCACATCACAATAGCCGAAGAAGTCCTGGTCGGTAATGCCTATCGAATCCGGCCTGACATGCAGGTAGGTGATGGTCGATGTACTTCCGTCCGGGTTGACTATCGCGATCGGCCGGTTCAACGCATCATAGCGCGTGAGGACGCTATCACCGTTGGCATCAAGGCTCTTCGTTTTCGCTCCCAGGCCAGTATAGGTGTAGCGCTGTCTGTCCGTACGCGTTGTTCCCGGTTCGACGACCTCCCGTTCACTTCTGAGCACACGATAATCGGCACCGAAGAAATTCTTTGTGGTTCTGCGGCGCACACCGATCCCTTGCGAGGCAAGATCATTGGCGGTGTGATGAACATCATCAACCTTTGAGCGGACGGTGGTGCTCAGGTTCTTGTCATCGTATTCATAGGCGAGGGAATAATCCGCACGATCCCAGACTTTCGGATGCTCCCCATAGACATGCAACCGGGGCCGAAGATCCTCGGCATTGGTGCCGTTGATGAACGCAACGCGGGCTCCGGGGGTCTTCACCCGAAGTTCGATGTTCATCTGGCTTCCATTGGAGCGGGAACGAAGCTGGGGAATAATCTTCGAGAGATCGACCACCAGTTTATAGCCGCCGGCGATGGCTGTCAAGCCTTGCACGGATCGCTCCATTGGTCCAGGCTTCCCGCCCATAGCCTTACTCTGAGGGGTATCGTCTTCATCCGGTATTTCACCGCTGGAACAGCCAAGCACGAATGTCTTCGAGAAAATGGAGTCGATGGCAACCTCAAGATGAGCACACGATCCATCCACCGATGTAATCATTGTCTCGAATGTCAGGCTGTCGATGCGGGTGGCCGATTTGATAGGACTGTTTGCATCGAGTTGATGGCCTATCTGCCCGAAGAATCCTTTGAAGCCTCCATACTCGTTGTAGGGGAAGTCCTGGTCACGGCAGGGGACCGATTGCAGATCGCGGTCATCTCCCTTCTTTTCGGTCTCGTGGTTCGGATCGCAGGCAATGCAGAGGGGCGTCCTGGTGAATGGCAGAAACGCATAGAGCGTATCGTGGTTGATGGTCTCCTGCACCAAGCCTTCAACGATCTGGCTGGAACCATCCTTCCGGCAATGAAGGATATCACCCCGGCGATGGTGATGGGTGGTGCCGAACAGATCGATCTGCTCATCTCCCTGGAAGGGAGGAAGCGTTTCGATGTTGGTGCCGGGAAAATCGAAGGCTGTCCAGGCGGTATTCAATCGGCCATTGTAATCGTAGTCATAGCGGGAGAAATACCCGTTTAAATCGACTACTCCAGTTGCCTGTCCGTAGTGGGTCCGCTCGCTGTAGCTTGTCAGGGTATCACGATGAAGGTTCCCCTGTGCGTCATAGCGGCGAACCACGGATTGTTCCGCTGATGGCTTTGAAAACCAATAGGAGAATGGTGACCATGCAAGCTCATGATCCCGGCTGGTGCCATCGTTCGCGATAATTGTTCCCAGCACTGGCGGCGAGACCGTACATTCCTCCCAGAAGGGAATATCCAGGCAACGATCCTGTCCATACCGGTAGGATGTTTCAACGCCGAGGGCATTGCGGGTAGAGGCGAGCAGATGCCCGCTCCATTCGCGACGATAGGTGTATGATCCTTTGAGAATGCTTCTGCCATCCGAACCAAGGATCGAATCGGCAACGAGCGATCCGCGAGGCGCAGGCTCTCCGTTCTGCATGACATCGGTAAGGTAAACGTTGCGTCCTCCTGTAACTGCGCCTGCCGGATCGGTGGTCCATGAACGTTCCTGCAAGCCAAAGATCGGCGGGATATAATGATCCTCGGCCGACGAGTCCTCTTCAAACACCGCAACCGGATAGCGGTACATCACCTCTTCCCATTTCTTTCCAACGACATCGGGATGTTGGAGAGTATCCCGCAGGCGGAAGAAGTTTTTAATGGTTTTGAACTTGTTCCACCGTACTGGACTCCACGCCAGCAGGGTATCCGGCATCGGCAGGTGGAGGTAGAGCGTCGTATCGACGAGCAGCACCTTCGAGGGCTCGTCTGGTTTTACGGTCCTGGTGATCTTCTTGGTCAGTTCCATGCCATACTTGGCAGCCAGTTCCGGTGTTCTCCAGAAATCCCGGAGCGTATCCAGCTCGTAGGAAAATTCCTGATAGTTCCTGGTGATCCCATTGACCGTGGTGAGCTGGGATGTTGGTAAGACCGTGTAGTTGCCTGAGCCTCCCCAGCTAGGGATATATCGCGCTAATCCATAATTGGTTGTGGAAACCGTTGTTGTAAGACCTGTGGTAATATCACCTGCAAACTCCGTCGTCTGTGTTAATACGGTGTGTCTGCTCGGCGTCAGGATCGGCTCGTAGTTGCTGAGGCGGTAGTTCTCATAGACAAATCTCGTCTGTTTTACGTGGCCGGTGATGTTGTCGATCGTCCTCTGCCCGCTAATGGTTACGTCATCGAGATTGTCCAGATCCTCATTGAATGTATAAACGTCGGTGGTAAGCAATGATCCGCCGGCATCGTACTTCCGGACTGAATCCACCACATTGTTGAGAACCCGTAGCGGCAGGTAGGGGGCCCGGTCCGAGGGGATAGTCTCATCTCTGTTTCCATAATAACCGAGCGTGAACCTGGATGTGGGTTCGGTGATCGTTTTCAGCCGGTAATTCTTCAGTGAGAGCTTGATCGTCCCGTTCGTGGAGTTCCGAGGAAATCCGGGGTTCTCGTAGATTTTGCTATAGGTCTCATAGCCGAACTTCGTGCTCCGGTTCATTGGATCGATGATTTCCGTCACGTATCCAGTAAACGCCTTATAGAGGCGTGGGTCCGATTCCGGGTACGCTGCAATATCCAGAGCATAATCGGTGGCACCACCAAGCCGGGCATAAGGCATTATCTCATTGGCTACTGTATTGCCGCTGCGCGAAACCACACCGAATTTGATTTTGGTAGTGCGGCCCAGCGCCTCGATAGTCATCGACTTGTCACCGAGGCTGATTTCATGCCCGTTATAAGAAACGATCGGTGCCCGGCCACGGGTGGTTTGTGGTGTAACGCCTTCGGCAGCGGAGTTATGGCGTGCCCGCTTGAACTCGACGACGGTGCCAGTATTGCTTCTGATTTCGTCGAGATAGAATATCGTCGGGTGCCCCCAAAGACCACCACCACGCTCTTCCTCATCTGCCAGGGCTAAGGTTCCATACGGATCGGTCTTCTCCCGGAAAATGACTTCGGTGCCATCACCAGGGAAGTACCGCAGCACACGTGGATAGAGAGGATAGCGCTTTCCGCCAGCAACACGGCTGCTCATAAAGTCGAAGGCCGGTCCGAGGAACTGGGTGCTGTCGTAGCTCACGATACCATAGCCGCGCGAGTTCGCTTCGTTGACAAAGTAGTACCCGGTGTACAACTCCGGCAGAATATCAGGATCGGTGTTGTTGGTCTCGGTCCTCGTATGAATGTTCAGAAGCTCCATTACCGAACCATCGGCACGAAGAATCCGGATCATGTCCCGGTAGGCTTCCGATTGCGGCATCGCCTTGAAATCTCTCATGCGGCCGGAGAAATCATATCCATCGCACATCCAGAGAAGATCATTATCGTCGAACTCCTTATGCAGCGGATTGAAAAGATCCGATCCGGGCTGTGCATGGAAATGGCTGGCAACACCGATGACATTGATCGCCCAGCCGTTGACTCCCATAATCCATGCAGGGCGATTCTGATGAAATCGTGCCCAGCCGCTGTACTCGTTCCCCAGTTCACGATCGGCAAGGTCGTAATCCTTGAAGGTGGTGAACTGCACGGACCCACAGTAATTCAGCGTTGTGGTTACCTGATGTCCTCCGGAGGTGAAAGAACTGATGGGATAACTATAGGATGGTGTACCATTCTGATTGCTGACGGCAAGCTTGCCATCAACCGAGATCGAGGCTCCATTCATATAGCCTCGCTCATCATACAGGTCTTGAGCCTGACGGATATCGAATGCCTCACGGGAATATTGCGCCCGCAGAAGATGGGGCGCCAGTAGCGCTATCAGCAGAAATAGCGTAAGAATAATCCTCATCGTTCGATGATGTTGGGTAGTCATGGTTATCGTGTGATGATGATAGGATAGGTGCCGATGGCCTCTCCTTCGGCATTTCCGATCCGAAAGACATAATAGCCGCTGGGAATATTCTGTACATCGAGCGTGCGGTTCATGGCGTCCCCTGGCGTGATGGTGCCATCCTGGCGCAGTGTTATCGTCCCGTTGACGGAGATCAGCTGGAGCACGTAGTCTCCCGCCGGAAGCTGTGTGGCTTCGATCCGGATGGTGTTTGTCGTGGGGTTGGGATAGACCTGGACTGTTGGATGGGAAGCCGCAGTGATAGATGCTGCCGCTGGCGACGGTGCTGCGGGTTGTGGCAAAGGACGATCAATCTCCAGGTGGACCGGTTCCAGTATATAGCTGATAGCCCCGGACAAATCTCGCGTACCGGGATGGTCCAGTTCTGCGCCGACGGCCAGTTCCATCGCAAAGAATGGTTCTGCCTGGAAGCGGCGGATCTGCCCGACATGAATTACTGGCAGGGAGTCTAGTCCATGCTGTCCAAAGATGACAAAAGAGTGCAGCGAGTCGTTCTCTTCCTCGCCTTGGTGTATTCGCTCATGCAGGTGTAGGACGATATCGGTCAACGTATCCCCGTTAATGCTATGAAATGCTGCCGAGCCGTCATGGATGGCCCATGCCGGATAGGTGATGCGTGTCTGGCGGACCTGCTTCTGTGCTGGTGTCACTGTTGCGCAGGGAGGATCGAATTTTCCGCTCGCACCGGGTCGTGGTTGTCCCCACAGGATCAGGTGGGGCAGGTAGCCACGCTCTCCCTGGATCTGCCATCCGCGTACGGTATCCTGGTAACAATCGAAGTTGATGAAACCAATAAAGAGTGTTCGTTCGGTCTCTTGTGCTCTGTCAAGTGTTTGTCGCCCGGCCACAGCCGAATCAGGAGCACAGAGCGCCGAACCTGTGCAGAGCGCTGTACATAGAATCAGTGAGGGCAAATGCCTCCACGGGTGTTGTTGCATAACAACTCCTAAAAAATGGTTGAACAATACGTGAGGAATGAATCGCTATGGAGAACTAGCGTTTACATGGCAATATTCGATTATGGCAATAAAGAGCCGTTCACCAAATGGTGTTAAGAATAATCGGGGGATGGTTGTGGTATCGCGAAGCTATGCACAAGAGTGCCATGTGCGGTGTGGCATTTCTTGTGATATGATCCTTCAGGCTGTCACATAGGCTTTATGTGTATAAGTCGCACGGGAATTGCGGAAGCGTATAGCGGCGCAAAATACGCTTAGCCACTACTATAAAGCAATTGTTCCTATGTTCTGGCGAAGTACTATTCGATTCCCCAAAAAGATATTGTATGCATTCTTATTGGTACATCACTCGGCAGTTGTTTAGTCCTTGTTACTGGAGTGCCTCGACCAGCAGTTCAAAGGGAAATGGGATAGTCGGCTCGATAAAACCGATGCGGCAATCTTCCCGATTCTGTGAAAATTTTGTCGTATCCGAAAGATTCTTTGGCACAGGAATGATTGGACGATTATTGTAAGCCTTCAACAATGAATATGCTGACCGGCAAAGATCCTGAATGAATTCCTGTTCACAATCCCCTGAAGAAGAGTCTTGTCCTATCTTGGCATAATGATGTTCTCTAGTATATAATACACCATCGACTATAGCCATATTTTGTACTCCACTTTCCAAAAAGACCTTTCCTTGATCATGTGGAGCTACTGTACAGGATGGGCAGATTCCCCACCAGTAGGCATCCCGTAACAAATCACCATCTGCTACCCCTATGATATAGACCTGTTTGTTGCAACGCAGACAGACCTCTAACCATTGTTGTTGCATCCAGAGATGAAGGAGAATACCGAGAGGTAGTGGGCCACTTTCCTGGAGAAACGTAGCTGATAGGTATGCCCCTGGCATAAGGCAATAGAAATACTCTGGAGTGTTGAGGATAAGGTTCGCATGACGAAGGATTGGCCTAATCCTAAGTGCCAGTGGTTGCGCTGGCCGCCGATATTCTTGAAACAGACCTTCTCGAAGTGAAGTAGTGAATCCTGATGAACTCAATTGTTGTCCCATAGGCTCCTATAACGATGTATGTGTTGATTTCCTTACGCAGATGATTGAAGAATGGGAGGGAGTGACATTGCATCGTCTGGAACATACAAAAATCCTCCTTTCTGTCCTATAGGACAGAAGCGCGATCTGGCACTCCGATAGCTTCGGAGCATGGCTCGAAGTGTAACTCCTCTGAACATTCCAGTTGGCGCGAAGCTCACACCTGAAATGGCGTTTGCTCTCGTGCTCCGTGAGAAGAGAACCGCTCTAGGTCTAACCCAGGCCGACTTAGAGGGGGATGATAGTATGGATCATGCCTACATTTCAAAGATCGAATTAGCCAAGCGGCAAGTCTGCCTGCGTGGGATCATCCATTTAGCCCAGAAGCTTCAGATGGAGCCTGGCGATCTTATGGCGGAGGTCATGCTCCGGATGAAGACCTATAATGCTGACAAGTAGATCAAAGCGGTCTATTGCTACTATTCCTTGCTTCGATTCCTTAGACGTGAACCGAAGCAATTCAGCAGGATCATATCGTTGGACCCCATTTGCCTCCTTCTGCGAGACAGTCAGACATCTTCAACGAGGGTATGGAATGCATCCAGTACCGATAACGGCCCCGTCTCGTCGATGAAGATCCCACCACCCCTCATTTCAATCATGTTCCCAGTCACGATCTCGATGGAGTCATTCTCCTTGAGAGTATGAAGAAGGTCGAGCAGCTCTTGGAGCTCCGTTGCGGAAAGATCCCAACCATCGCGGATTTCATACATGGTATGTACCCTGCACTTGATTGATTATGCCGTTCAAAGGCAACCAACAGATAGCTATATGAAGTGAGGTCAATATATAAAAAATCAATCATCCGCAAGGGTCCATAGTACCGGATTTGCAAAAAATGTCTGGTATACCTTGGCTCTATGGGGAAACAGAATGAAGAGACTGCAACCGATAAGAACCGTGAACCCGAACACCAACAGGAACTTGATGCGTTCGGGATGGTATTGAAGCGGATGAGGAAAGAGCGTGGATTGTCGCAGGAGGAACTTGCATGGGATGCGCAGTTGGACCCGAAGTTTGTTTCCATGCTGGAGAGGGGGAGAAAAGAGCCTGGCTACCGTACGATCCTCAAGCTCTCTCGTGCTCTTGGTTGTACGTCGGGCCATCTCATGAGCGAGGTGGATAAGGTTATCCAGATGCTTGGAACGACCTCTGCCCCAGGACTCGTGCCACCACGATGAAGAAAAATGGATGGGACGGATTGCCTCCTATACGAGATGCAGGTCCAGTGTGGTAGCTTGCAGATAGTGACTGATGGTTGCAAGTACCAGAGCCAATTTTGTTGCCTACTTGTTGCTTGATTTATGAACAATCCTTGTTTCACAAGGGTTTCACGGCGGTAGCTGTTTTTGATTGACGATTTTCGATTGGGGAGGGGAAGATTTTCGATTGGAAGAGGAGATGAATCTCCGCAACTGGAGTGGGGAAGAAGGATTCTGCCTACCAGCCGGAAATTCAGCTTTGCGTGAGAATTGATGGGAGAAGATCCTGGTTCATGGCGCGATAATGCTCTTTCACTAAATCGAAAATCGTCAATCGAAAATCTAAAATTTCTACATTCCCAGCAGTCCTACTGCGATGGCGGCCAGCGCGATGCCGAACCAGGCGGTGGTAGTGGGATGTTCCTTCCAGAAGACTATCGCCACGATCGTGACCAGCACCACGGCTCCGGCGCTGACGGAGGGGAACACCACCGATGCATTCAACTGGCCGAGCGCCTGGAGGAGAAAATAGACGCTGAAGTAATTCGGAACGCCCAGCGCGGCACCGATGGCGCAATCGCGTGCGGTCACCGTCGCTTTTGTGATCGCCACCGCTATCCAGCAGGTGAGCGTGGCCGACAGGAAGATATAAAAGCTGAGAGCATCGGAGCCCACGCCGTTGGCCTGCGCTATCTTCATGGAGAAATCGGTGGTTCCCACGATGGCGAAGATGGCCGCCAGAATGCCTACCGCCTTCAGGTCGATTTCCGATGTACCACGGCGCTGCGCGGCCCCCAGCAGCACAAATGCCAGCACCCCGGCGATGATGCCGGCTATCTGCAATGGGGAGGGATGCTCGTTGAAGAAGAGTATCGAGCCGGTCACCGGGATCAGCATCGAGAGCCTGGCGGCGCTGCTCGGTATCGCCAGGCCGATCTCCTTCAGACCCCGCATCAGCATCAGGAACCCGGCCACGAACCCCACGCCGGCGGCCAGCCCCAGCCCTATCCATCCGCTGCCGATGCCAAGCTCCGAGGGTCCTGCCGCCAGCAATGCCAGCAGGGCCGCCACCACATAGTTCATCCCCGCCACCACCATCCGGTTGCCCCCCCGCGTCTCGTTGATTTTCAGGATGACCGATACCGATACCGAACTCAGAATCGTGAGAAGGAGAAATATCATAAGGGGAGGTCTGTTGTCCGTTACGGAAGAAGTATGTTATGCCAGCTCCATGGTAGTATACATATTACCGGGGATTTTCGATTTGCCATTTTAGACTGCGCAAGAGCGTGCGTGGTCGGTTGCCCGCCGGTGGTGCAGGTTCTACCGGAAACGTGCATCTAAACCGGTATGTTCATGGAGCAGCGGCGGCGGACTGCCGATAGCGGGCACAGCCAGATACGGATTACCGGGCATATTCCCGTATCCGCGTCCTGACCACGCTCCTGCCCGCAACTCAATACCAGGCACTGAAACATACTCTCCGCTATGGCCTCCGCTTTTACCCATGCATTCACCGGCCTGGCGCTGGGCAGGATCTTCACCGGGGCATCCATGCCCCCGCGCTTCTGGATACTGGCGGCGATCTGCGGCATGCTCCCCGATATCGATTCGGTGGGGTTTATGCTGGGCGTGCCGTACGAGAGTCTGTGGGGGCATCGCGGGGTCGTGCACTCGCTGCTGTTCGCCTTGATGACAGGCGTTGCGGTCACCACGCTCGCCTTCGGTGACCGGGCCGTGCTCTCCGGCGGCTGGTGGCAGCTGGTGATCTTCTTTTTCGTGGTGACCGCATCGCATAGCGTGCTGGATGCGATGACCACCGGCGGACTGGGTGTGGCCTTTTTCGCTCCGTTCAACAACACCCGCTATTTCTTTACGGTGCGTCCTATCCGCGTCTCGCCGATCGGCATAGCATCGTTTTTCAGCGAGCGCGGGCTGCGGGTGATACTGAGCGAATTGATCTGGGTCTGGCTGCCGCTGGTACTGCTGGCGGGATTTGTGATGCTCGGCCACCAACCGCGAATCTTCAGGAATCTTGGTGGAGGGGAGTGAGGGATGTTCTATTGGATCACTCGTTACCGCTGAAATCTTCACGAATGCAACCACGAGTCTGTACGAACCCTGGGGGAGGGGCGTACATGATGAAGCTCCGTCAGGAGCGGCCCATTGGCCCATGCTCGTATTAAAGTCCTCCTCCCCTTCTTCCAATCGAAAATCCAAAATCGTCAATCGAAAATCGCCAGTCTCAACTTCCGACTGCCGCGTCGGCGCAGCGGATGCCGTCGATGGCGGCCGAGACGATGCCGCCGGCGTAGCCGGCTCCCTCGGCGCAGGGGAACAGGCGCTTGATCTGCGGGTGTTCCAGCGTAGCCGGGTTGCGCGGAATCCGCACGGGCGAACTGGTGCGCGTCTCCACTCCCACAAGCACCGCCTCCTCGGTCATATAGCCGCGCATGCTCTTGCCGAAATCCTTCAGCCCTCCCTGCAGCCGTGCCGCCAGTGCGGGGGGGAGCAGCTCGTGCAGCGGTGCTGAGGTGAGCCCCGGTTTGTAGCTGCACGAAGGGAGCGTGCTGGAGGTGCGCGCCGCAATGAAATCGGTCAGACGCTGCGCCGGGGCCTTCTGGGTTCCTCCTCCGGCCTGCATCGCCATCACCTCCAGCGCCTTCTGGTAGTGCATGCCCGCCAGCGCTCCATGCCCGGCGTAGGGCGCCAGATCCTCCGTCTCCACCGAGACCACCATACCCGAATTCGCATAGGGGGAGTCGCGGCGCGAGAGGCTCATCCCATTGACCACCACCTCATCCTGCTCGGTTGCGGAGGGGACGATAAAGCCGCCGGGGCACATGCAGAAGGAGAAGACGCCCCGTTCCCGTACCGTGGAGGCCAGACGGTAGCTGGCCGCCGGGAGCCTGTCGTCACGCTCGGTTTGATGATACTGTATCCTGTCGATCAGCGGCTGCGGGTGTTCGATGCGCACCCCCATGGCAAAGGGCTTCGCCTCTATCAGGATTCCCTTCCGCAGCAGCAGTCCGAAGATGTCGCGCGCCGAGTGGCCGGTGGCGAGAATCACCCCCTCGCCGGTAAACTCGTCCCCCCCGGCGGTGATGGCGCCTCGGATCGTCCCGCTGTCATCGATCACAAGGTCGGTAACGCGGCTGTCGAAATGGATCTCCCCGCCGGCCGCCAGAATGCTCTCGCGGATTGCGGCCACCACCTTCGGTAGTCTGTTCGATCCGATATGCGGGTGCGCTTCGATAAGGATATCGGGGGAGGCGCCGTGCGCCACAAGCGTGCGGAGCACATCCTCCACGCTCCCGCGCTTGGTGGAGCGGGTATAGAGCTTCCCGTCGGAGTAGGTGCCGGCTCCCCCCTCGCCGAAGCAGTAGTTGCTGTCGGGGTTGACGATTCCCTGCCGCTGGATGGCGGCCAGATCGCGGCGGCGTGCGCGCACATCCTTGCCGCGCTCCAGCACCACCGGCCGTATCCCAAGCTCCACCAGCCGCAGCGCGGCGAAGAGCCCGGCGGGACCGGCGCCGATGATGACCACACGGCGGTCCCCCCGCACGGCCGGATATTCCGGCCTCGGGAGTTCCTCCTCCGGTGCCGGCTGGTCGTAATAGACATCGGCCTGCATCCGGATCTTGACCACGGACTGCCGGGCGTCGATGGAGCGGCGGCGGACGCGCACCGCCGTGATCCGCTCCTGATCGATGCCGAGAAGCGTGGCGGCAAGGGCGCGCCGGGCGGAATCATCCTCGGCGCGGGTCAGATCGAGTACAAGTTCAACGGAGCTGGTCATCGGTAATGGATGCGTGTCGGAGAAGGAGATCGTTTCCGCAGCGGGAACCGTCCGGCCCCCTGTTACGGAGAGTCTGAAAGATAGAGAGAAAACGGTACGGGGACCCGCCACATGTTTTTCAGAACGTATCGCCGGGAACCTCCCGCCACCATCATGCTCTAATCCCCCTTGTAGGCGGCAACGGAGGGATACCAGCTGAATGGTCCGCTCCCGCCGTGGAAGCCGCGCCGGCGCTCTCTCCAGCCTCCGAATCGCGATTGATAATCAACCAACAAATCACAGACTAAACCACGACCGGTTTGCGATGTCTCTTGGTGCGTTCCTGCTTGTTGCAGCAGCGCACTGGAGAGAGCAGCGCGGCCGGCACTGGGAAGTAACTTACTTACGATGGAGAATATGATGATGAAACTCAAGGTGTTGGGCACGCTCGGTATCGCCCTGATGGGCATGATGATGGTTGGCTCCGCTACGTTTGCCCAGGGCAACGGTGATGGCATGGGGGGCGGCCGCAAGCATATGCAGAAGCTGGAGAAGGCTGCCGAGCGCCTGAACCTGACGGCCGATCAGAAGGCCAAGATCAAGGCGCTGCGCGATCAGTTCAAGACGACCCATCAGGCCACGTTCGCCGAGATGAAGACGCTCAAGGCTCAGATCAAGGCCGCCGGCAAGGGGACCGATCAGGCCAAGGCGCTGCGCGAGCAGATGAAGACGAAGATGCAGTCGCTCCGCCCGGCGCAGGAACAGCTCCACCAGCAGATCCTGGCGATCCTGACCCCCGAGCAGCGCACCCAGATGGAGCAGATGAAGGCCGAGCGCAAGGAGAAGGGAGGAAAGCGTGGCAAGGGACGCGGCGGCAACCAGCAACTGAACTAGGCGCGTCGGATGGACGCTTGTATATAGATAGGCTCTGCACAGGGCCGGTGATAGCACACCGGCCCATGCTCTAAGGGGCCTCCTGGATGATGCACTGGCGTGTATGCTTCCCGCAGAGATGCAGCAATTGATTGCATAGCAATGCCTGCATGATGATTAGGTTTTCGGATATGATGATATTAGCCGTGCGAGAGATCCCGAAGACGGCTTCGGGAGTATCGCTCCGGGCCCGATTCGAGATGATGATGGAAAACCTTGAAGCGATGATGAAGGCAACAAGCTACCCTTCAAGCCCCTGTCCCCCGGCAGGTGCGGCATGCTTCGGCAGGTGAAGCGTCACGGCAGAAGCACTCTTGGTGGCAATGCTGCTGCCAGACGCTTCGGGAGGGGGAGCCGGCGATTGGCCCGATCGAACGGTTCCCTTTCCCATGTTTCTGCCTCCGCTCCTGGCCCACCCGGCAAGCCCTGAACGGACTGCTTGCCGCCCACTGCCATCCATACTCCAGCCTTTCCCCCTGCTCCATGTTCGCCGGAGCGCAACGGCGCAGCCGGCAACCGGCGGTGACATCTCCTGCATCGATGAATCTTTGTGTGTCTATAGCGCCTTGCTGCGGTTCCATCCCGGCGGGGCGTTGCTGTTGGGGCGTGGCTCTGATTATCTTCCCGTATGGACCCGAATCTGACTTCCGAGCGAAACCTTCCTCCTCATCCGCGCATTCATTATCGCCGCGACATCCGCCGGTGCGACGTGATCGGCGACGTGCACGGCTGCTACGATGAGCTGGCGATGCTGCTGCGCAATCTCGGCCACGCCGATCTTCTCGATCCCGATATCCCGCGCGCTCCGGAAGGGGAAGAGCCCCGCGTGATATTCGTGGGGGATATCGTCGATCGCGGCGACAAGATCGTGCAGGCGTTGCGGCTGGTGCACCGGCTCTGCGCGCGCGGGTACGCCATGACGGTGGTGGGCAATCATGATGACCGTTTCCTTCGCTGGCTGGTGGGACGCCGTGTGGATATCCGGCATGGGCTGGAGGAGTCGGTGGAGCAGTTCAACCGTATCCCGGCCCGCGAGCGCGAGCTCTGGCGCGAGGAGCTTATCGATTTCCTGACGCATCTCCCCTGGGCCATCGGCATCGACGACGGCGGCGCGGTGATAGCCCACGCGGCATGGCACGCCGGGCTGCACACGGAGCGGAGCGCCGACCGTATCCGGGCCTATACGCTGTACGGTCCGGTCACCGGCAACACGACGCCGGAGGGATTTCCGGAGCGTATCGACTGGGCGCCGGGATACGAGGGCCCGGAGCTTGTGATCTTCGGCCATCAGGTCTACAGCGCCCCCTACCTGCACGACTACGCCATCGGCATCGATACCGGCTGCGTCTTCGGCGGTGCGCTCACGGCGCTGCGCTATCCGGAGCTGGAAGTCTTCAGCGTCAAGAGCATCCGCGCCCGCTACAACCGGCATGGGGGAAGGGCGTAGGATTTGTGATTTTCGATTTTGGATTTTCGATTGGGGGAAGAGGGGGATCGAGTCGATTTTCGAGTGACGATTGGGGATGTCCGATGGGAAGAAGGGGGGGGAGGATTTTCGATTTTGGATTGGCAACTATATACTCCGGTGACCCCCAGTAGGGACTCCCGGAAGAATCCCACGGGAAACCGCGAAGGCGCAAAGAACGACCTCTTCTTTGCGCCTTCGCGGTTTCTTGTGATGCATCTGGCATGCTTGGGTCTATCAGCTACTATCTCTACTCCTTCCCCCTCTCTCCAATCGAAAATCTAAAATCGTCAATCGAAAATTCCTACAACGTCTCCAGCAGATCGTTCACTTTCAGCGGGCCGCTCACGGTGGTGTAGGCCTCTGCATATTTCACGCCGACCATAAATCCCCAGTGCCGCATCCGTGCCAGTGCCGACTCGATGAACTCCGGATGCGAGATAAAGGTCTGGGGTCCCTCCGCCTCGGCATCCTGGCGTCCGGGAACCGTGAACTGCGTGGTGTAGGCGGCTATCGCATCCAGCTTGCGCTCCACCTGATCGGTGACATCCACTACGAAATCGGGCTGGCGCTCGTAGGTGTGGAAGAAACAGTACATCCGTTCCGGACGGTACGGCTCCTGCGCCTGCCCCTCCCATTCGGTTTTCACGTGCGGCAGGCCGGCATCGAAATATGCCTCGCGCACCAGTCGGTGGCTGTGCTCGTGGTCGGGATGGCGGTCGCGTTCCCAGGGGAAGAGTATCACCCTGGGGCGGAAATGGCGGATCACCCGAACCAGCTTGAGCGTGTTCTCCTTGGTGATCTCGATGTTCCCGTCCGGGATGCCGAGGTTGATGCGAAGTTCATCCGGAATGCCGAGAATCCTGTTGGCGTTGCGGGTCTCCTCGCGGCGCGTTTCGCGGGTTCCGCGCGATCCCCGTTCCCCCTCGGTGAGATCGCAGATCGCGAAGCTCTCCCCGGCGTCGCTTGCTTTCAGGAGGGTGCCGGAGACGATCAGTTCAACGTCGTCGGGATGGGCGGCAATTGCAAGGATATCGGTCATGGAAAAATAGGATGATATTGGATGAGAGGACTGTTGATACGGTGTAGAGCCGGAGGGCGTTGTTCTGCCGTTCAGGACCTGCTCCGTGGTCAGTCGTCCGTGGCGGAGCTGCCAGATGCTCCGATGGGTACCGATGTTCTATGAACGTCTCTCAATGTCAGAGAAGCGGGGCTGTGCTACGGGAATTGCCCCGGATCGGCGGACAGTCGGTAGGAGAACACCAAGCGTAACCGTATGCCTCCGTACTTCTCATGCTCCCAGCCATCCTCCGTCCACGGCGAGGATATGGCCGTGCACATAGCGGCTTGCGGGGGAGGCGAGGAAGAGGATCGCACCTTTCAGATCATCCGGCTCCCCCCAGCGTCCGGCCGGGATGCGGGCCAGAAGCGCGTTGTATCGTTCCGGGTTGTTCCGGAGCGCCTCGGTGGCCTCGGTGTGAATATAGCCGGGGGCGATGGCATTGACGTTGACGCCGTGGCGGGCCCACTCGTTGGAGAGCGAGCGGGTGACGCCGGCCAGCGCGCTCTTCGCGGCGGTATAGGCCACCACATTGACTCCCCCGCCGAACGAGAGAAGGGATGCGATATTGATGATCCTGCCGGAGCCTCGCCCGATCATCCCTCGCCCGATCTCCTGCGCCATCAGGAATGGACCGGTAAGATCCACGGCGATAACATCGTTCCAATCCTCCAGAGGATAACTCTCGGCCGGCGAGCGGCGGATGATGCCGGCGTTGTTCACCAGGATATCCACCTTTCCAAATCGTTCCTCTGCCTCGGCGGCGGCGCGGCGCACCTCATCGGGGCTGCCCATATCGCACCGTATCGCATGCGTCTGTACAGGGTACCGTTCCAGATCCCGCCGTCCGGCCTCCAGCGTTTCGCTATCGCGTCCCAGCAGGATCACATCCGCCCCTGCCCCGGCAAGCACCCCGGCCGCGGCGGCCCCCAGCCCGCGCGATGCGCCGGTCACCAGCGCCACCATCCCACTGAGATCGAAAAGAGAAAACGACGGGGACTGCTCGATTGAACGCATGGGGATTTTCGATTTGCGATTTTAGATTTTCGATTGGGGGAAGGAGAGAGGGACGATTTGCGATTTTAGATTTTCGATTGGGGAGAAAGAGAGATGGACGATTTTTGATTTGCGATTTTAGATTTTCGATTGAGGGAAGGAGAGAGGGACGATTTTCGATTTTTGATTTACGATTGGGAGAAGGAAAAGGGCTGGGAGCCCTCACCCAGTGATCCAACAGAGCATCCTTTACTTCGCGTCACTTCCCTCCGCCAGGATTCGCAAAGACTCGTGAATGGATTCGGAAAGATTTCGAACTCACCGGGCGATCAAATCGATCATCCTGCATCATTCATTCCTTCGCTACCAGGATTCGCAAGGACTCGTGAATACATTCGTGAAGATTTCAACCTCACCGAGCGATCCAATCAACTCATCCCATTTCCCCCCGACCAAGATTCGCGCATATTCGCGGTTAGAAGGCGTTACGGCTGGCTTCGATCTCATCCTGCTGGATCTTCAGATCCTTGATCTCCTGGCGCCAGTAGGAGGGGGTACCCCAGCCGGGGGCCACCTTTGCGAAGCCGCCATCGGCGATCTGCGCGGCGCACCAGGCGGTATAATGGATATAGCGCATCGCCCGCAGCGGTTCGATCAGTTTCAGCCAGCGGCGGTCGAATTCGCGGAAGGTCTGATAGCCCTCCATGAAAAAGTCGATCTCCACCAGCGACTTGCGGCCGTAATCGGGCAGGAGCATCCAGAAGTCCTGCACGGCCGGGCCTACTGCCATATCATCGAAATCGATCAGGTAGAAGGATTCGCCGGGACGGTGGACGATATTGGCCTGATGGCAGTCGCCGTGGATGCGGATCATCTCGATCCCCCTGAACATCGGCGTCAGCAGGCGCGCCACATCCATGGCGGTATCCTCGTACTCCTTGCGGAACTCCCGGGCGATGGTGCCGGAGTCCAGGATATACTGGATGTTATCCAGCAGCGAGTGTTCCGGCGACATGATGATCCGGTTTTTCGGCGGGTGGATGGCCCCCACGTTATGCACGCGCGCCAGGAGGCGTCCCAGCTCCTCCCACTGCTCATCGGCCAGTTCATCGACGCCGCGTCCGAGCTTCTTGGGGAACAGGGCGTAATACATGCCGCGATGCTCGTGGATGGAATCGCCGTCGGCAAGGCGGAGCGGGGCTACGACCGGGATCTCCTGTTCGGCCAGCTCGAAGAGAAACTCATGCTCATCGGCCAGGGATGTCTTCTCCCAGCGTCCGGGGCGGTAGAACTTGATGATGATCCCCTCGCCGCTATCCTTCTGCAGCTCGTAGACCCTGTTGATATAGCTGTTGAGCGGCCGGCACAGACTTGCGAACCGTTCGCCGAGCGATCGTTCCGCCAGATCGATAACGGTGTCGGGGGTCAGCTCGCTGAAATTTCTCAAAGACTCCAGATCGGATCCCATACCTGCCTCGTTTGATAATCGGCCCGCCATTCAGAGGGATAAGATAATCAACCGGGGCGAACTCGCCGGCCGGTTTCGGGGTGGTGGTGGTGAAGCCCATGCTGCGCTATCGCCCGGTGCCGGTAATGAAACGGCCGGATCATCGTTCGACGATCCGGCCGCGCAATCCTTTCGCCGCCGGGATGCCGGCGGCGGGAAACGATTACTTCGTCACGATCATGCTCCGGGTCTCGGTAAGGCCATTGGCGCGGAGCTGATAGTAGTAGACGCCGCTCTCCATGCCGGCCGCATCGAAGCGGATCTCATGGGCGCCGGCGGAGAATCTCCCCTCGGCGAGGGTCGCCACTTCCTGTCCCAGACCGTTCAGCACCCGCAGCGAGATCTCCCCGGCCCCTGCCAGTTCGAACCCGATCGTGGTGGAACCGGAGAAGGGATTCGGGGTGTTGGCCGAGAGCTTGAACGCCGAGTTGGCGGCCGCTCCGGTGACGCCGGAGGTACCGGCCGAGACGCTCCAGACCGGGGAGAACTCTCCCCATCCGGCGCTGCTGCCGGCCTTCACGTGCCAGTAGTAGGTCTGCCCGTTCTCCAGGTTCACCCGCCACCAGGTATCCGGGATGGTGGAGTCGCTCTTGACGATGGCGGTCATGCCGGGATCGGTAGCGATCTCGAACCAGTAGCGGTCCACCTCGCTGGAGCCGGGGTTCCACTGGAACTCCTTGCTCCCTGCGGTCACCTGCGCCCCGTTGGCCGGGGAGAGGAGCATCACCTGCGCCGGGGCCATCCTGGTCTCGAAAAGCCTCTTCTCGCCGAAGATGCTCCAGCCGGTAGCCCCCTTGGCGCGCACGCGCCAGTAATAGTACGAGAGGTTCTGAAGATCCCGCATCGTATAGCTTGCGCCGCTCAGCGTGGAATCATCAACGATGATATCGTTGGTGAAGTTGAAGTCGGTGCTCACCTGGAGGTGGTAGCTGCTGGCTCCCTGTGCGCTCTCCCAGGAGAGTTTCACCGTATCGGTGCCGATCACCGCGTTGGCGGCCGGCTGCGAGAGAACCACCGGGAGCATGGAGCCGGACATGCCGGGACGGAAGTCGAGCTTGACGTTGTCGCCGCTCAGCGCCACGTTCAGGGTGATGGGGGAGGAGAGTCCTCCTCCTTCCGCTGTCACCGCCCAGGAGCCGTTCCTGGGAGCGGGGATGGCGTAGCCGCCGGAGGCGCTGGTGATGGCGTAGTAGTCGCCGGAGGAGGGGGTGATGCGCACACCGGGCATCCCTTCTCCCTGATCGTAGAAGTTGTTGCCGTTCTTATCCTGGTAGACCACTCCCAGCACGAACGGGGAGGAGTGGCGGCCGAAATCCTGCGTGATGATATACGGGCCGGTGTGCTGTCCGCCGTTCTGCCCGTTCTGGATAATGCCGATGCCGATCTCGGTGTACTGGAACTCCGCGAAGTTCATGATGTTCTTGCGGTGCCCCAGATCGATCTGGTTCTGCTCCCCCCAGTCCACGTTCAGTCCCACGTGGCCGTACATCACGCTCTTGGAATACGCCGCAACGTTTTCCCCGTAGTAGTTGCCGTCGCCGTAGCCGGCGGCCAGCATGCGCTCTCCCACGGTGGAGCCGTTGCTCCCCACATGGCCCTGGAAGTTGTTCCGGTCCATATCGCGGCCATGGTTGCGCGCGGCATCGATCAGGCTCTTGTTGAACGCCAGCGGCGGGCGCTGCGGATAGGTCTTGAAATCGTTCCGCAGCTTCTCCCTGCTGATGTTGAAGTAGGTATAGGCGGAGCTGATTTCCGGATCGCTCACGCTTGCGAGCATCTCTCCCTCGGCGGTCGGGTTGGCTCGTGCGCGGTTGACCAGTTCGAGCATATACTGCTCGTCGTTGGTGGGGTCACCATGGCTGTACTGTTTGGTGGGGACCCCCTCGGCCAGAAGCGCGCGTCCTTCTCCCTTGGTCGTCCGGGCGCTCAATGCGCCGGGGGAGATATATGCGCTGCCTGGGGCGGGAAACGAGATACTGGGTGATTCGCCTGCCGGAAGCTGCGCATGCAGCCCGGCGGAAATGGCGAACACTCCGGCAGCCGCAAGGGCCGAGAGCCGGAGCAGGGTGTTCGACGTGGACATAAAGTAGCTCCTGGTACAGGTGTTCTATTGGATGGCAAGAACAATCGTCGCATCTGTACGAGCATCGCGATAGCCCTCATGGAGCTATCGTCGCGATCGCATCATGGGGGGGGCACAAACGAACCGGGCCACAAACGCGGCCCGGCTGAATGGTACAAAGTTAACAGATGATATAGATAAAAGTTACATCATCTGGTCAGGAGCATTCCTCGTGTTTCGGTAGGGCCGCTGCCCCGGAGTTGATAGTAGTACACACCGCTTGGCAGGCCGCCTGCATCCCAGCGTACCTGATGGCTTCCGGCGCCGAACCGGCCGGAGGCAAGCTCCGCCACTTCCTCTCCCAGAGCGTTCAGCACCACGAGCGATATTCGCTCCGGTTTCGCTAGCTCGAAGCTGATGGTCGTGGCGCCGGAGAAGGGATTCGGAACGTTCGCCCGCAGACCGGAGGCGGAGAGATGGTGTTCATCCGCTACCCCCGATGTGGGCGTCGTGAGGCTCCAGACCGGGGAGAACGCGCCCCATCCGGCGCTGTTGGCAGCTTTCACCCGCCAGTAGTAGGTGCGGCCATTCATCAGATCGCCCACGCTGCGGCTAGTATCGGTCAGCGTGGAATCCACGATGGTGGCGGTGTTCATCTGAGGATCCGTTCCGAACTCAAACCAGTAGCGCTCCGCATCGGCGGCCCCGCCCGACCAGGAGAAGACAAGCGGTTCGGCGGGAACCTGTATGCCGTTGGCGGGGGAGATCAGCGCCACTGCGGCCGGGGGCACCACCACCTCGATGGCGATATGGAAATCCCTGGCGCTGCTGAAGATGCCCCAGCCGGTGGCGTTTTTCGCGCGTACCCTCCAGTAGTACGTGAGGGAGTTTTCCAGATTATCGAGCTGGAACGTGGTGCCGCTCACGGTGGAATCGTTTACGATCATTCCGGAGCCGAAGGTGGAATCGGTGCTCACCTGGAGATGATAGGCGGTGGCTCCCTGAATGCCCGTCCAGAGGAGCGGGGTCTCCTCCTGGTCGATCTCGGCGCCGTCGGCCGGGGTGTTCAGTGCCACCTCGCTCGGCGTGCTGGTCATGCCCGGAAGGAAATCGAGCTTGATGTTCTCGCCATTGAATCTGACCGTTCTGGTGATGGGGGAGGCCAGACCGCCGCCGGATGCCGTCACGCTCCATTCGGTTGCTCCCACGGCCGGGATGGCGTACCCGCCGGAAGAGCTGGTGACCGCAAAATACTCGCCGGAGGAGGGGACGATGCGCACACCCGCCATTCCCTCGCCCGGATCGTAGAAGTTGTTCCCGTTCTTATCCTGGTAGACCACTCCCAGCAGGATGGGGACCACGTTCCGCCCGAAGTCCTGGGTGATGACATACGGCCCGGTATGCGGTGGCTCGTGCTCGTTCCGGATGATGCCGATGCCCACTTCGGCATAGTTGAACTGGCCGAAGTTCATGATGTTCAGCCGGTGCCCCAGATCCTTGTTCTCCTCGCCGAAATCGACGTTCAGCGAGACATGGCCGAAGAGGGTGTTGTAGGAGTAGGCCGCAACGTTCTCGCCGATATAATTCTCCTCCGGATATCCGGCCGCCTTCACCCGGTCGCGGGTGCGCGATCCGTTGCTGCCGGTATGCCCCTGGAAGTTGTTGCTGTCCATGTCGCGGCTATGCCCCCGCGCCGACTGGATCAGGCTCTTGTTGAAGGCCAGCGGCTGGCGTCTGGGATACTTGGCGAAGTCGGTGCGGAGCTTGTTCCGGTCCACGCTGTAATGCTCGTAGGCGGCATTGAGGACCACATCATCGACGGTTGCCAGCATCTCCCCCTCGGCGGCCGGATTGGCCCGCGCGCGGTTGATAAGCTCCAGCATGTACTGCTCGTCGTTGGTGGGATTGCCGTGGTCATACTGGGTGGTGGGCACCCCGGCCCGCTGAAGTTCCCGGCCGGAGACCTCCGTTGCGGAGGAGCCGCGCTTCAGTACGGGGAGTTCCGCCTTGCACGGTGCGGGGAATGCGGGATCGGAGAAGTCATAGCTGGGAAGCTGCGCATGCAGGCTGGCCGCACATGCCAGAATGCCCGCTGCTCCCAGTGCCGTAAATCGCGGTATGCTGTTCGATAGTGCCATAGTCGGGAAAGTCCTTCAAAGGATGCGGAGCCGCATGGCAGCCGGCGGGGGCGCCATCACGATCGGTCCAGGGGAATAAAAAAGGGCCGCGTTCATGCGGCCCTGAGACAGGATACTCGTAATGACCCCTGAAAGGGGCGAAAGGTCGCATTACCGCGCCAGAATCATGCTCCCGGTTTCGGTGATATCCCCGGCGCGAAGCTGGTAGTAATAGACGCCGTTGGCGAGCCCGGCCGCATCGAAGCGTACCTGATGCGCCCCGGCGGAGAATCTCCCCGCGGCGAGCGTCGCCACTTCCTGGCCCAGCCCGTCCAGCACCCGCAGCGAGATCTCGCCGGCAGCCGCCAGCTCAAACCCGATCGTGGTGGAGCCGGAGAAGGGGTTCGGGGTATTGGCCGAGAGCCTGAACGCCGAGTTGGCGGCCGGAGCGGTGACGCCGGAGGTGCCCACCGAGAAGCTCCAGATCGGGGAGGCGGGTCCCCAGCCTGCCTGGTTGAACGCCCGCACGCGCCAGTAGTAGGTCATGCCTGTGGCGACCATCCCCACCTGCGCCCGCTCCTCGGTGATCATCGTATCGCTCATCACCACGACCGTCATCATCGGGTCGGTTCCGAACTCGAACCAGTAGCGCTCCTCCTCGGCCGCTCCCCGCTCCCAGCGCAAGGTCACGGGGCCGGGCGGCACGGTGCCACCGTTCTGCGGCGAGGTCAGGGTTACGGCGGCTGGGCGTGCCGAGAGAGTGAACCGGCGCGGTGTGCTGAAATCTCCCCAGCCCTGATCGTTGCCGGCGCGTACACGCCAGTAGTAGGTGGTCAGGTTCTCCAGGGCTTCGGCCGTGAAGGTTGTTGCCCCGCTCACCGATTCATCCAGGACGATCTCCGATTCCCGGAAGGTGGCGCCCGTGCTCACCTGCACATTGTACTCGGTGGCGCCGCTTGCCGGCTCCCAGAGGAGCGTGGTGCCGCTGGTGCCGTTGATCGATGCGCCGTCGGCCGGGCTGGTGAGCGATACCTGCGCCGGAAGGCTTGCCAGCGCCGCCTTGAAATCGACCTTGATGCTCTCGCCGGAGACCGTCACGCTGGAGGTCATCGGCGTGGGCAGGCCGCCCCCGGAGGCCGTAAGGGTGACCGCGCCGGCGGGGGCGGGGATGGCATAGCCGCCGGAAGCGGAGGTGACCGCATAATACTTGCCGGAGGAGGGCATCACCGTCACCCCCGGAATCCCCTCTCCCGGATCGTACATGTTATTGCTGTTCCTGTCGTGGTAGACCACGCCCAGCAGGAAGGGGTTGGTTGCGTTGCCGTAGTTCTGGGTGACCACATAGGGGCCGGTATGCGGGTAGTTCTGGCCGTTGTGCACGATGCCGATGCCGATCTCGGTGGTCAGGTTGCCGATGCTCATGATGGCCTTGCGGTGTCCCAGGCTGGCTACCCCCCAGTCCACATTCAGGCTGATATGCCCGTTGAGAACGCTGCTGGAGTATGCGGCGATATTCTCCGCCATATAGGTGGCAAAGCCATAGCCCGCGTCGCCGATCCGCTCGTTGAACTTGGAGCCGTCGCTGCCGGTATGGTCCTGGAAGTTGTTCTTGTCCATATCGTTGCTGTGACGGCGCGCCGAGGCGATCAGCTTGGCGTTGAATGCGAGCGGGGGACGCTGCGCGTAGCCGGCGAAATCGGTGCGGAGCTGGTCGCGGCTGATCTGGAAGACCTGATAGGCGTTGTTGATCTCCGGATCATTGACCGTTGCAAGGCGTTCCCCCTCGGCGGTCGGGTTGGCGCGTGCGCGGTTGACCAGTTCGAGCATGTACTGCTCGTCGTTGGTGGGATCGCCGTGGCTGTAGATCTCGTCCGGGGCCGACTGCAATGTCCGGCTCCCGTTCTGTTTGGGTGCCGCCGGAGCCTTGCCGGCCGGCAGGGCGATGGAAGCTGCTTCGATACGGGGCGGAAGGATCTGTTGTGCGTTGCGTCCGTCTGCAACCTGGGCATACAGGCCCGGCAGACCGGTTGAAACAGTAAGCAGTGCGGATGCGCCGAAGAGCGCCATCCGGCGGAGTGAAAGGGTGGACATGATTGATTCCTGGGTCAAAATGGTATTACTGCATGGCAATATCAGGTAATAGCCCTTTGCTCAAGGTCATAAGCCGGCACCGGGAGGGAGCCCATGAAGATGGGACATGCTCGTGCCTGTCTTGAATGGATAATGCTCGGTAGCGAGCCGGCGGCAGAGGACCCGAAGAAACAAAATTATACTATTTGCGGGGAAGAGAGAAGAAGTGGGGGATCGGAAGTCCAGGTTCCGCAGCCGGAAGCCGCAGGAAAGGGGGGATGAAAGGGGAAAGAGGAGTAGATGGCGGGCGATCGCATGCTCGTTTCTTCGCCCCCAATCGTTATCTACCCGCCTCGAGGCATCCCCGCTGGCATCGCGCGAAGCCCGCGGACGGCAGGCCAGCCTGCTAGCTGCGCATGGTGTGGGAGGGCACTTGCATCAACGCCTTCGTATACATCACGCTGAGGCCGTGGCGCTCCAGGTTCCGCTGGGATGGGGAGCCGGGGGAGGCGCTGCTCATGACGATATCGCATCCCAGAGCCGTGGCATCGCCGAGGCGCTCGCGGAGCAGGGCTGCATGAATCCCCATCTTCCGGAACTCCGGCAGCACGCTTGTGGCCCCCAGCAGTGCCACCCCATCGGAGACCGCCATGAACCCTCCGCCGGCGATCCTTCCCTCCATCTCCGCCAGATAGGCGTGGGAGGTGGCGCCGTGGAATTGCGTGGTGAAGAGCCGCAGATCCTCGTCGGTAACGGCCTCGCCATCGGCGAATCCTGCCGCGACGGCCCGGCTCCAGAGCGATGCCTCCTCCGGCGCCGCCCGGCGGACGCGGACCGCGCCGGTTGCGGGACCGCCGATCCGGAGCGTTCCGGTTTCGGCAGCCAGCACATTGAGGAAATAGCGGGGGGCGTAGCGGCGGCGTGCCAGGGCCTCCAGCAGTGCCGCTCCGGCATAGGGGGCCAGATCGATAGCCGGGAGCGTGCCACGGCTATGGTAGAACTCCTCCAGCGTTTGCAGCTGCTCCTCGCCATCGCGGGGAGCGATGCCGAACCCTATCGTCTTGTTCAGCGGAGAGCCGGCCCCGGCGAAGATCGCATAGCCATCTCCCAGCGCCAGCCAGGCGCTCTCCGTTTCGGGATGGAGGGCTGCTCCGGCCCGCACGAACTCCAGGCTCCGCCGGGCGTCGGCGTGTTCCAGTCTTGCGGCCAGTGTGCTATCGGCGAACATCATGCGTTAAGCGGGGTGTTCGTTTCCTGCGGCAGATTCTCTATCACCACCGGCTCTATAGGATCGGCCGGCCGGAAGCCGAAGATCCTGGAATAGAAATAGAACTCCGCTTCCAGCGTGCGGATGATATTCTCCGCCTTGCGGAACCCGTGCTGTTCCCCCGCCAGCGGGAGATACGCCACCGGGAGCCCCTTCGCCTTCATCCCCTCGAACATCATCTCGGCCTGGTTGGGCGGCACCACCATATCCTCCAATCCCTGGAAGAGAATGACCGGGCAGGAGATGCGGTCGATGAAATGGATGGGGGAGCGTTCGCGATACAGATGGCGCTGCTCCGGGTAGGGGCCGATCAGGCTGTTGTTGTAGCGCGATTCGAACTTGTGGCTATCCTCCTCCAGCGCCTCCAGATCGCTGATGCCGTAATAGCTTGCGCCCGCCTTGAAGATATCGCGGAAGGTGAGCGCCGCCAGCGTGGTATATCCGCCGGCGCTTCCGCCACGGATGATGAGCCGGTCGCGGTCGGCCTTCTCCTGGCGTACCATATGGAGGGCGCCGTTGACGCAGTCGTCCACATCCACCACCCCCCAGTTCCCGTTCAGCCGTTCCCGGTAGGGGCGTCCGTAGCCGGTGCTGCCGCCGTAGTTCACATCCAGCACCGCGATTCCCCGGCTGGTCCAGTACTGGATCTTCGGGTCGAAGATGGTGCTGGTGGAGCCTGTGGGGCCGCCATGGCTGATAACCATCAGCGGGGGCAGTTCCCCCTGCGGCGCGATGAAGTCGCTGTTGGCCGGCGCGTAGAAGAATCCGTAGGCGGTTCTGCCATCTTCGGTGGGGTACTCGATGCTGCGGGGGATGGAGATATACCCGGCGCCGATGGCGGGGAGCCCCACCTCCCGCACGGTCCGGAATGATCCGTCTGCCGGATCGATCCTGATGATGGCGCGTCCTGTGGCGGGGGAGCCCGCCAGCACAACCGCCCTCTGCCCCAGCGCCCGCACTTCGGAGAACTCGGTATAGGGAAGCAGATCGATCTGGCGCCCCTCCTGCTGGCTCGTATCCAGCACGGCCATGCTGCTGACGCCATTGCGTTTCAGCCGGCAGATGATCCGTTCCTCCGAGAGGAACGCGTAGGTGGACATCCTGAAGGTCCAGAGCGGATCGCCGAACTCCGCCTCGGTATTCCAGAGCGCCTGGTCGGCCCCGCCGCTACGGCGATAGATGTTCCACCAGCCGGTGCGGTCGGAGACGAAATGGAGCGTGCCATCCGGCGACCATTCCGGCTGGGTGATAGACTCGGTTCTGCTCCCGCCGATCCGTTCGCGTTCCGCGATCGTCCCGTCATCGCCGAAGGTGCCGGTCCAGAGTTCGCTCCCATCCCACGGCATATCGGGGAGATCCCAGTTGATCCAGGCGAGCGCCGCGCCATCCGGAGAGAGGGCGAGCGCCGAATAGAAGTCCGCGCCGGCGACCAGCTCGGTGGCATCTCCGGAGGCCAGATCCACCGCCACGATGGTATTGGCGGGGGATAAGTGCGAGAGGGTATGATCCTCCCGGACGCAGATCAGGCGGTTGCGGCGGCCATCCATCGTGAGGTCGGCGTAGCGCATCGGGGCGGCCGGGGTGAGCGGCTGCGGCTCGGCGCCCGGCTCCTGGCGGTAGATCCGCCCATCGGTGAACTGGCTGAAATAGATCGTGCCGCGATCGACCGTATAGGCGCCGCCGCCATACTCGTGCACAGCAGTGCGGACATTGTAGCCGGGCGGGGTGATCTGCTCAGGTTCCCCTCCCGTTGCGCGCATCACCACGGAGCGCCCCCCCTCGGAGGGGCGGTTCTCCACCCAGTAGATATCCTCTCCGTCGATCCTGATCTGGGATATGGCGATGGAGCCGGATGCGGTCATCGCCGGGGTGACGGGGGATTTCCATGTGCCGTACGGGGCGGTCTGGGGCTGGTTCATCGCGTCGGGTTCCTGGTTAGGGTTGGGTTGGGGGTGATGGCCGGGAGGGGCGTGTACGGCCCGGGGGCTTCTCCTGGAACGGGCGCACCACCAGCACGGCGTTGCTGACGCGGCGGCTGGTGGGCCTGCTCCCCTGGCGGCTTATCATCTCCCCCTCCACCGCCATAGATGCGGAGCCGCCGCCGTCGAAGTTCATGGCCTGGTAGCAGCCGATGGTTTCCATGAACGCGGCCAGTTGCACCAGCGACATGCCGGTGGTCTCCTGGGCCGGATTGGGGCTGTCCACGGTTGCCAGAAAGAGGGTATCCCCTCCACGGGAGATCCCCACGGCCGTGCGGGAGAGCTTGCCATCGACGAACCGGCGGGCCTTCGATCCCTCCGTATCGTGCTCCGGCCCGGCCCGGCCGTCGCGCACGATGCGGGGCGTACCGGTGAGCAGATCCCGCACCGGTTTGGGCTGGCGGGGGGAGATGGCGTACAGCAGGGAGATCGTATCCCCCACTTCCAGCACGGTGAACCATTCGGCATCATCGCCGAGCGAGAGCACATAGCCGTTCTCCGGCACCTCCACCACGCCGGTATCGAGCGCCACCACGGCAAGGCGCATCGTATCGTCCAGGCGGGGACCGGGAACCGGCAGGCGCTTGTTGCGCGGCTTCAGCGGCACGCATGCCACCTTCAGCGTGGGATGCTCGCGGTCCTCCAGCACCTTGTTCTCGCGGTAGCTCCGGATGAGCGCGGCGGTATCGATCCCCTCTCCCTCGGTATCATCGCCGATATCGGCTCCCACCTTGTTGGCGAACGCCTCGGCGATGATGGCGCTATCGCTCTTGCGGGAGCCGCGCGGGAGGGAATCGCCGTAGTAGCGGTTGTACACCACGATCCCGTTGTCGTTCTTTCCCCGGAAGTTCACCCCGTCGATGGAGCGGCGGCGGTGGCGCCAGAAGATCTCCCCCCGGAGCGTAATGCGGTCGATTGCGGCGGTGCCGTCGTCGTAGATCATCAGCGACGACCACTGCTTGTAGCCGGGCATCTCGATCACCTCTCCGGAGGAGATCGTGGCGCCGATGGGGGAGTTTGAGCCGGCGCGCCAGAAGCTGGCGTTGGTGGCCGCTATCACCGTATCGCGAAGCGTCTGTTCTGCCAGCGCCGCGATATCGCTGGCCCGCTGGAGCCCGTCGTAGCGGCTCTGCGCCTTGAAGCTTTTCAGCCGCGCGCCGCTTTTCAGATCCACCGCGATCACGTTGACGATCTGCCTGCCGACGGTGGCGATCCGGTGATGGGTGACGCCGGGGGCCAGCTCGGCAATCCTGACGGAGTCCGGTGCTATCTGGAGTTTCGGCGGTATCACGGCCGTTTTCCGCTCGGGCGCCTTCGTCTTTTTCGAGGCCCTGGCGGTTCCGGCGGAAGATTTCTTCTTCGCATCCCTGGCGGTTTTCCCGGATGCGGCCGTGCTTTTCTTTTTGGCCGGTGTCTTGGCCGGCGGTTTCGGTTTCTTCTTGGAGCGCTGGGCAAGGAGCACGGTTCCCCTATCCGGAGCCACAAGCGGCAGGGCCACGGCCAGGCAGAGGAATGCGAGGATCAGGGAGAAGACGGAACGGCGAACATGGAGCATCATGGCATGCAGGGACCGGGTAGCTGGACTGGAGATGAGTTGGCGAGAACGTGGAGGTGGGAGCCTGGCGGCCTCCGTGCCTGGATGCGGATCATCCCCTCCAGGCGGGCCGTGCTCCCGGAAGGGACCGGGACAGACCGAGAGCGATCAGATATCTTCGAACGACTTCGGTTCCCATCCCTCGCCATCGCACGGGAGGTAATACTCGGTGATATGCTCGTCCAGCTGCATGCAGTGCAGCCCTTCCGGATTGAAGTGGCGGCAGCTCGAACAGAGGGTCTGTTCCATCAGCCGCTTGCTGGTTCTCTTGAAGTAGTTGTACTGTATCTGGGCAGGATAGATGGCGACGCCATAGATGGCTGCAACCGTCACCATCCACCACTCCGTGTAGTAGTGGGAGAAGGGAGCCTGGAAATACCAGGCAACGAAGATCACCGCGACCAGGCGAAGCATCGCCAGCCAGATGATGGAGCCGAGCGTATGGCGGTCGCCACTACGCCGGATACGATCCCGTTCCTGGGGATCGGTAGGGGGATGAGGCCCCTCTATGCGGAATTGTGCTGAACGTCGTAACACGTCGTAGATCCTCAAACGTAAGCATTAAATCAGGGGAGATGGGGCCCCGTCAGGGAGGCAAACCCATGTCGGGCATACAAGTGACGATATTACTGCATCGTTTATTCTCAGACAAGGGTGCAGGGGGAAGAAGAGCAGATTTTACGATGAAGATTTCGTCATTACCGCGAATCTTCGCGAATCTTGGTGGAGGGGAAATTTGGCGTTATGGCGGATGTAAGGGTGCGAGCGTGAAATCTTCGCGAATGGGAAGATGAAGAGGAGGATCGGGATGGGGATAAGGAGTAATGAGTAAGGATATAGGATATAAGGATAAGGGGATTCTCCGGGCTCTTCTTCAATTCCCACTCCCGCATCCCCCCAATCGAAAATTCGCTCATTGTATATCTCTCCCCTCTGCCCTCGTCAATCTCTCCCCCAATCGAAAATCCAAAATCGCAAATCGACAATCGTCGCTCTCTCCTCTTCCAATCGAAAATCTAAAATCGCAAATCGAAAATCCTCAATACCTCCGTCCCTTCCAGCTGGTTCCGTTGCTGGAATATGCCCATCGTATGGAGTTCAGGGCGATCAGGGCTATCATCAGGGCAGAGAGGGGATGATACAGGGGCTGGGGTCCGCCGAACCGGAAGCGGTATGCCAGCATCAGGCGCATAGCCATGCCGAGCGCAAGCTGCGCCAGCGGCAGCCAGAAGTGCGGGAGGGTGAAGTTGCCGCTGGTGGCTGCATGGACCACGAAGAGAAGCGGGGCGGCGTACAGGAGAAGCATCATCGCGATGAACACGAGGGTGCCGGGGAGGCTGCGGCCGAAGCCGGGAAAAAGATTTTTCGAGAAGCCGCCGATGATCTCCCCGAGCGAGCGGTACATCCGGCAGCCGGCGGTTTCCACGGCCGTTGCCAGCGCGGTTCTGATCCCCGCGCGTTTCGCCATCCTTCCCAGCCAGACGTCCTCCACCAGTTGCGAGCGCACCGCGTGGTGCCCGCCGATGCGCCGGTAGGCACCGCTCTCGATATAGAGGAGCTGGCCGTTCGCGGCCGAGAATCGCGGATCGGCTCGCTCGCTGATCCAGCGGTTCGGCAGATAGGCGAAATAAAGAAACGATACCATCGGGATGATGGCTCGTTCCCAGAAGCTCTCCAGGCTCTGGCGCGGCACGCCGGAGAGAAACCCGAGCCGGTTGCGCTCGGCAAATGCCGCCGTGGCCGCGAGGCTTTCCGGATGATGCCAGGTATCGGCATCGGCGAAGAGGAGCCATTCGCCGCTCGCCTCCCCGGCAAGCTGGTGGCATGCCCAGTTCTTCCCCACCCACCCTTGCGGCAGCGGCGCCCCGGCCAGCACTCTCAGCCTCGGGTCATCCCGCCGCAGCCTCTCCAGAATCTCTCCGGTCCCATCCTCCGAGCTGTCGTTCAGGACTATCACCTCGTACTCGGGGTACTCCTGTGCCAGCATCGAGCGCACGCAGCGTTCGATGGAGCGTTCCTCGTTCCGTGCCGGAACCAGCACCGAGATCCGTGGTGCCCGCGCCGGCCGCGCTCCCCGCCGTATCGCCGCAAAGGCGAACAGGTTCCGGAGCGCGATACCGAACGGCACCAGCAGCAGCAGCAGGATGATGAGCTGATAGAAGAGCATGGGGGAGCGCTACGATTGACGATGCAGGGATTGACCATTGTGATTGGAAGAGAGAAGCACCTGCCTCTTCCGCTCCCGGACTCCCCGGCCTCCGGACTCCCGGACTCCCGGACTTCCGTATCTTGCGGCATGGTCATCCTGCATGATTCCGAGGATCGGTTCCATAATCTAAGCACCCCCGGCTCATACGAGTGGACCTATTTCGATGGTCTGTCGGATGACGGCGAATGGGGCTTCGTCGCCATCTGGTTCCGGGGCTGCCCGATGTCACCGTATTACACGGCCGCCATCGACCGGCATCTGCGTAACCCGTCATCGGTGCCCGCTCCGCGTCCGGAGGATTTTCCCGCCTTCAATTTCAATCTCTATCATCGCGGGCGGAGGGTCTTCTATATCCTTCAGGAACTGCCGGGGGACCGTTTCGGTTCCGATCCCGGCAGCGCCGATGCCCGGCTGGGGGGGAATGCGGTGCGGGGGGAGACCTCGCGGAACGGCTCGAAGTCGTATCTCTTCTATCTGAACTCGGCCCTCGCGCTCGGGCGCGTCAAGCTGGTGGGGGATATCGAGATGCACGCCCCGCCGGGCGATCTTGGCGGCATCACATCCCCGTACGATCCAACAGCATCGGGGCACTTCTGGGTTCCCGCCGCCCCCGGCGGCACCTTCAGCGCCCGCCTGGATCTCTGGCGCTTCGGCCGCTCGGCGGTCAAGGCGCGGTTCTCCGGGCGAGCCTATCACGACCGCAACTTCGGCACGGTTCCGCTGCATCATCTGGCTGCCGACTGGCACTGGGGCCGCCTCCACTCCGATCGCCATCTGTTCGTCTACTTTGCGGTTACGCCCGACGATCCCGGCCAGACTCCCTTCCGGCGTATGCTTCTTCTGGAGGATGGGCGTCTGCTGCGGCATGCCGATGATATGGTGCTGCGGGAGTCGCCCAGGGTCTCCCACTGGTCCACGCTCCGTTATCCGAAGGAGGTGGCGGGGGAATCGGCCGGTGCGGGGCTACGGTTCAGCGCCCGCCAGGATCATGCGGCGGATGCCGGCCCGTTCTATCACCGGCTCATCTCCGGCTTCCAGGTGGATCTGGATGGACGCCAGGTGGCCGCCGGACCGGGCATCACCGAATTCCTTCGTCCTCCCCGGCTCGGCGTTGCTCCGTTCCGCCCGTTCGTTAAGTTCCGGGTGCAGCGCAAGAAGAAGTAGGATGTCCGGGGGATTTTCGATTTTGGGTTTTTGATGTTCGATTGATGAGAATATCCATGGGGGGTGGAACCGGAACATTCCCCCTGTTCCCGGACTGACGGCCGATTATTGATTATGGACCAGGTGCCAGCCGGCAGAGCAATCGCCCACGGCAGGCCATGCTGGCGGGCACTGCAAGTACCAAGCTCCAATTACTAAGAACTCTCCCCATGTCGCGCATACATAAGCTGCCAGAATCGCTTGCCAACAAGATCGCCGCCGGTGAGGTGGTGCAGCGCCCGGAATCGGTGGTCAAGGAGATGGTGGAGAATTCCCTGGATGCCGGCGCCACCGAGGTTGCCGTGGTGGTGCGCAATGCCGGCAAGTCGCTGATCTATGTGAGCGACAATGGCGCGGGCATGGACCAGGAGGATGCCCGGACTGCCTTTCTGCGTCACGCCACCAGCAAGATCGCCACATCGGAGGATCTGGACCGGATCATGACGCTCGGGTTCCGTGGCGAGGCGCTGGCGGCTATCGCCGCAGTGGCGCAGGTGGAGCTGAAAACCCGGCAGGAGGGGGAGGAGCTTGGCACGCTCGTCCGTCTGGAGAACGGCCAGATCACCGAGAGCACCAAGACCGCCTGCGAGCGGGGCACCTCCATCGCCGTGAAGAACCTCTTTTTCTCGGTCCCCGCGCGGCGGAAGTTCCTGAAGTCCAATGCCACCGAGTTCAAACATATCGTGGAGACGATGCAGCGCTTCGCGCTCTGCTATCCGCATGTGGCGTTCACTCTGTCGGATGACGATGCCCTTATCATGAACCTCAAGCCGGGGACGCTGGAGGAGCGGATATCCGCGCTCTACAACAGCGAGATGATGAACGCGCTGCTGCCATTCGAGGCATCGGCCGAGGGGATAAAGGCCACCGGGTATATCGGCCGCCCGAACTTTGCGCGCAAGTCGAAGAGCGATCAGTATCTGTTCCTGAACGGGCGCTATATCTCCAGCAAGCTCCTCTCGCACGCGGTCTTCACCGGCTACGAGCATCTGATGGATGCGCAGAGCTATCCCCCGTATGTCATCTTTCTGGAGATCGACCCGGAGCGGGTGGATGTGAACGTGCATCCGACGAAATCGGAGGTGAAGTTCGACGACGAGAACGCGATCTATCATCTGCTGCAGGAGGGTACCCGTGCAACGCTGCGGGAGTACAATCTCACCCCGGCGATGACGATGCCCCAGGCCGAGACCGCCGAGAGCGTGATAGCCGCGCTCCGCTTTGCGCTGCCGCAGTACGATCGCGCCGAAAAATTCCCCGCACCCCCTCGCCCGGCCGAGCGGCCGCAGAGCGCCGGTTCCTCCTTCCCCGCCAGCCACGAGGGGGCCTACCGCGAGCGCCGGGCGGATGGAAAGGGGATGGGGAGCGATCTGCTCCGCCAGCTCTTCGGGGAGCCGCAGCAGCATACGCCGGCCGCAGGGGAGGGAAGCGGTGCCGGCAGCTCGCCGGTTACCGGGGGATTCGCCGCCGGATCGCCGCCGGCGCGTTCCACCGGCGTGATGCTCCAGCAGGAGGTGCGCCCGGTGGAGCCGGGGGCCGAGGAGCGCTCGGGGCTCTGGCAGATCCACAACAAGTATATCCTGTCGCAGATCCGTTCCGGCATCATGATTATCGATCAGCATGTGGCGCACGAGCGGATACTCTACGAACAGGCGCTGGAGAGCATGAAGGCCGCCATGCCGATGTCGCAGCAGCTGCTGTTCCCGCTGGAGATGAAAACCACACCGGCCGAATTCGCGCTGGTGCGGGAACTCCGTTCCGATCTTCTGGCGCTTGGGTTCGATGTGTCGCTGGAGAAGGGGGAGCGCGTGGTGATTCAGGGGGTGCCCAACGATGTGCGGCCAGGACAGGAGGGGGCCATTCTGCGCGAGCTGCTGGACCAGTACCAGGAGTACCAGCAGATGGGGATGACCGATCAGCGCGATCTTATCGCCGCGTCGTTCGCCTGCCGCGCCTCCATCAAGGCGGGCGATCCCCTTTCGGAGCCGGAGATGCTCAATCTCATCGAACAGCTCTTCTCAACGTCCATGCCGTACGTCTGCCCGCACGGCCGTCCTATTGTTATTCGTATCGATCTTGGCGAGCTTGATCGCCGTTTCGGCCGAACATCGTAAATTGCGGTCTATCCCAATAGACCCACGAGAGGCCAGAACAGGGCAGGGGCCGCGGCATGAACCATGATGCCGGGGCCCTTCTCATATCCGGGGTTTCCGGGGCTCTTATCTGATGCCCTTCTTCCGGCCCAATGCCTCGTCGATGATATCCCCGAATATCTGCGTGCGGGAGAATTCACCGGCCAGCCGGGAGACGAGCGTTTTCGGGGAGAGGGGAAACCGGCTGATGAAGCGTTCCATCCTGTTGCTCGGCGATGCCGAATATCCCGGCCAGGAGCGGAGCAGATCAGTCCCGCGCTCTATCAGCACCGCGTTCACCCGGTCCCGCTCCGGCGTCTCCCGCTCCAGATGAAGCACCACCGGCACGCTCCGGTTCCGTACACCGTCAATGCTGACCCAGGTTTCCAGATGAATGCCGCGCTGGCGGTGATTGTACCACCACGGTTTGTAAAGCTGAAGAAATATCCCCTCGTTGAAATGTCCCGTGTAGAAGGTCCACCCATCGGCGAACCATTCCTCTGCGGCGAGAGTTTTTTCGAGCTTCTTGAAGAGCGGATAATATTCGATGAAAATATTCCAGCTTTCAGGATGAGGAGCGTTCATGCAGGATGATTCCGGAGCATTTTTTTGCTGATATACCTTCTGCCGAAAATATGACGGGAAGCAGCAACGGGAAAATCCCCGCTGCTGCTTCCCGTACGATCATCCATTGCAGTGTCCGGCCGCCCGGCGGGAGCGGAGCATCACTCCTGGATCGGCTCCAGTCCTCCGGCGGTAAAGCGCAGCTCCTCGTCGGCCATGTTGGGATCGTAATCGACATAGGCGGAGAGGGGATAGCCGTAGCTGGCGTCGTAGCTGACGGTGATGGCATACGCATCGTTGGCGATGGCCTCCTGGAGCATATCGAACAATACGTCCACCGTGCGGAAATGCGCTATGAACTGCGGATCAACCGGCTGGTTGTCGTCGGCATAGACGGCGCTCTCCACAACCCCGTTGCGCACCGTGACGATCGCCTGCCGGGTGGCCTCGATGGGACAGAAGCAGGTGAGCTGATAACGGTAGGTGTAGGAGGAGGGGCCGTTTGCGCGCCACATTGCGCGTGCATTGTCCAGATCCTCCTGCGGGGTTCCCATTGCCATGGTCCTTGGCGCGCAGGAGATGAGCAGAAGAACGAGCAGTGGCGAAAACCATCGTCCATGACGAAACAACATTTCTGTGCTTTTCATAATCTCTCTGGAAATTGTTGATGATACCGCAGAAACGGGCGCGGTCCATCCGCTCATCCCTGCGTGCGTTCATCCTGTGCTGTCTGGTGTGCAACCGCAATGCCGGTGTCTATCCGGCGTCCGGGATCTCCGATAATCCCCCCGAAGCTACCGCATGCCATCAGAGAGTGGCAGCAGATGGAAGGTTTATCGGGCGGGCACCGGATGCCCGCATATCTCCGGAGGAGCGCACATCCCGGAAAACGGTGCGGGGCGGCCATTTGTTTGTGGCCGCCCCGCGATAGAATCCTCCGGTTGCTGAAAAACCGGCTATGACAGGAGAGGATGTTACTTCATCACGGAGAACCGCTGTACGGCTATCCCGTGCGATGTCTCGGCCTCCAGCAGGTAATACCCGGCCGGGAGAGCCGATGCATCCACCGTCATGGGGCCGTTCCCCTCATAGCGGTAGCTGGCAACGGTGCGTCCCAGCAGATCGCGCACGGTCACCCGTGCTCCCTGGCGCAGCTCGCCGTTCAGACGGAACTGCCCGCGGGCGGGGTTGGGATAGATCGCGAGCGCATCGGCTGCGGCTGGACGCTCCACTCCCATCGACGCTCCCAGAACCGACACCACCGTGTTGGTCGCCACCGGCGCGTTGTAGTCGAAATAAATGTGGACCTGGTTGGCGATCTCGGTCAACCCCGGCAGATCCCGCTTCAGCTTCACCGAGAACTTGAAGAAGCCGTGGCTGTTGATCTCGCTGGCGGTGCTGTCCGGCAGCATG
>JBMDXA010000170.1:0-1629 GCA_048594725.1 Candidatus Kapaibacteriota bacterium | reverse complement strand
GGTAGGTGTCAGGTATTCGTATCTGATCTTGAAAGGAATGCTGGCTCCCGTTCTAACGACGTGGATTTTGTTCTCAGTGACCACATCATTAAGTCTTATAACCTACTTTTCCTCCGCTCGTCATAGCGTTACGGGAAATATTCTCAACACTATGGATGTATTCATGTGCACTTCGATTATGCTGAGCATACTTGCTGTGAACCGCGGCATAACAAGCTTTACTGCACTAGAGAAGCGCTGTATGATCCTAAGCTCTTCGATTATGGTATTCTGGCTGATTTCTCGTAACCATACGATCACGAATTTACTATTGCAGCTGGTGATTACACTTGGCTATCTGCCTACCATAACTAGGCTCTGGACAACACAGAAAAACACAGAGTCTGTGGGCATGTGGATTATGATCGGATTGGCAACTGTCTGTGGACTGCTGTCGGCGGCATCTAAGAACGACTTTCTAGCAATCACGTATGCATTACGAGGGCTGCTTTTTGTTGTACTCATATTTGGATTGATATTCCGTAATTCACTGCGGATCCCTCCCCGATCCTGCAGAGGGGAAGAGCGCGCCGGAAGTGTGCCGGCACCTGGGGATCTCGGAATCGACGTACTACCGTTGGCGGGCGGAGTACACGGGGATGCAGGTCGACCAGGTGACGCGGCTGAAGGAGCTGGAGGATGAGAACGCACGCCTGAAGAAGGTGGTGGCGGAGCAGGCGCTGGACATCAGCGTGCTGCGGGAGGTGGCTCGGGGAAACTACTGAGCCCGGGGCGGAGACGAGCTGCGGTGAAGCACGTGCAGCAGGTGATTGGGATATCCGAGCGTCGGGCGTGCAAAGCGTTGGACCAGGCGAGATCGAGCCAGCGATTGGTGGGTCGGAAGACGGAACGCGATCAGGAGCTGGTCGAGCGGATGCGCAAGCTGGCCGAGGCGAATCCGGAGTACGGCTACCGAATGATCTGGGCCGTGCTGCGGCAGGAAGGCGTGGAGGTGAACGTGAAGCGTGTGCACCGGTTGTGGAAGCAGGCGGGGCTGAAGGTGGTACGCGCGGAGCCGAAGCGGGAGCGTCCTGTGGCGGGCGAGAACGCCTGCTCGGTGGTCCGTGCGGAGTATCCGAACCACGTGTGGACCTACGACTTCATGTTCGACGAGACCAGCGATGGGCGGAAGCTGAAGTTCCTGAACGTGATCGATGAGTACACGCGGCTGTGCCTGCGGATCGAGGTGGGGCGGAGCATGACGGCGAAGACGGTGGTGCGGGTGCTGGCGGAGCTGGTGCAGATCCACGGGGAACCGGGTGCGCTGCGGAGCGACAACGGCTCGGAGTTCACGGCGCAGGTGGTGAAGGACTGGCTCTCGGCAGCCGGAATCCCGACGCTGTACATCGAGCCGGGGAGCCCGTGGGAGAATGGATATGCGGAGAGCTTCAACAGCCGGTTCCGAGCGGACTTCCTGGATCGGGAGATCTTCAGGACGCTCCAAGAGGCGCAGGTGCTGTCGGAGACTCGGCGGTTGAAGCACAACCACAAGCGGCCTCACAGCTCGCTCGGCTACAAGACACCGGCCCAGTTTGCTGCGGCGTGGGGTGGGGGGGGGCCCCCGCCGGCGGCCGCCCCGCCCCCCCCCCC
>JBMDXA010000017.1:0-10910 GCA_048594725.1 Candidatus Kapaibacteriota bacterium | reverse complement strand
AAATCGAAAGGCGATTATATACCTGATAGACCCAACTAGGCCAGATGCATCACGCAAAGGCGCGAAGGCGCAAACAAAGACATCTTCTTTGCGCCTTCGCGCCTTTGCGTGGGATTCTTCTGGAATTGCCCACTCAGGGTCGCTCAAGTATATAGTTGCCAATCGAAAATCTAAAATCCCCTCCCCCAATCGAAAATCGAAAATCGCAAATCGAAAATCCCTCACCCTCCCCACTGGAGCACTTCCAGCCGTACCCGGACGACTCCATCGCGGATCATGCCGATATCCTCGGCGGCGCCACGGGAGAGATCCACCACGCGACCGGCCTTGTGGGGGCCACGGTCGTTGATGCGCACGGTGATGGTGCGGCCGTTGTTTAAATTAATCACTCTGACGAGCGTTCCGAACGGATAGGTGCGGTGGGCTGCGGTCATCTCCTGATGACGATAGGTCTCGCCGTTTGCGGTGCGGCGCCCGACGAATTCATCGCCGTAATACGATGCTTCTCCCTGATCTACCGCGAGTGCCGGACCGTTGCCGGGGTAGGTGACCACACCCCCGCTTCGTGATGCCGGCAGACATCCCGCGCACAGGAGTGCCAGAGCGGCGGCCGTGGCGATTGTTCCGGACGTGAATAATCGTGGGCTCATAATGCCTGGAGAGACTGAACTGATCCGAATGAGCGCGCCATGCGGTGCGAACGAAAAACCGGCCGGTCATAGACCGATGACCAGCCGGCGGGTACAGCGAAGAGGTCCGTAGCCAGTACGCGGGCTGCGCCCGCTGTCAGTAGCCCATCGCCGCTGTTCCTGGAATCACCTGCTTATCAGCAGTGCCGCTAGAACAGCCACGGACTACCGGTTACCGACCACGAACGTTCAATCGAAAATCCAAAATCGTAAATCGAAAATTCCCCCCTGAACGTTTCCCCAATCGAAAATCTAAAATCGGAAATCGAAAATCGTCACAGCAGGCTCGATATCTTTTTCCGCCGCAGATAATCCACCACCGCCTGCACCCGCTGCGACTGCCCGCGTTTGCAGATCAGGAGCGCATCCGGCGTATCCACGATAATCAGATCCTCCACCCCCACGGTAGCCACCATCTTGCCGGCGGTACGGATGAACGAGCGCTGCGTATCGATCGTGACCACATCGCCGATGATGGAGTTTGCATTGGCGTCCTTGCGCGAGAGGCGATACGTCTCGTCCCAGCTTCCCACGTCGCTCCAGCCGAACTCGCACTGGGTTACATACACGTTCTCGGCCTTTTCCATCACGCCGTAATCGATCGAGATGGGGTGCATCTGGCTGTAGATGCTCTCCAGGCGATCCTGGTACTCATCGGTGCCGATGGCCGCATGGATGGACTCCACCTGCTCGAAGAGTTCCGGCAGATGGCGTTTGAATTCCTCTTCGATGCTATCGATCCGCCAGATGAACATGCCGCTGTTCCAGAGGAAGTCGCCGCTGGCGAGGAAGCGTTCGGCCGTCGGCAGATCGGGCTTCTCGGCGAAGGTGAGCACCGGGCGCAGGCCCTGATCGTAGAAGCTGTTCTCCGGATCGGGCTGTTCCCCCTTCTGGATATATCCGAACCCGGTTTCCGGGCGGGTGGGGGTGATGCCCATCGTCACCAGGCAGCGCATCTGGTAGGCCGCATCGCAGGCCAGCTTCAGCTTCATCTGGAACTCGCCCACATTCTGGATGAAGTGATCGGCCGGAAGCACCACCATCACCCCTTCCGGATCACGATCGCGCAGCATGGCCGCCGAGAGCGCCACGCAGGGGGCGGTATTGCGGCCGAACGGCTCGGCGATGATGTTGCCGGGGGGGATCTGCGGCACCTGCTCCTTGACGCCATCGGCCTGTACGCGGCTTGTGACCACGAAGATGTTCTCATACGGAATCATCGGCTGCAGACGCGCGATCGTGTTCTGGATCATCGTCCCTTCGCCGAGGATATGGAGAAGCTGCTTCGGCGACCTCTCCCGGCTCTTCGGCCACAGGCGCGAGCCGACGCCTCCCGCCATGATGACAGCGTAGATATTCATGAATCCCTTCTCGAAGAATGTGTTCTCTTTCAGTTCCGCGGCTGCTCATGTGCAGAGCAGCGATGGGCCCCCCGGTGCATCATGCGCGGATGCATGGCACCTCTTGAATCGTCTATCCCGGCACGCGAGGGACACGCGCCGAGATGTTCGTACAGATTTCATACGGGATGGTTTCGGCCCGGCCGGCCATCTCCCATGCGTCGATGCTCTCGTTGCCGGAACGGCCGATCAGCATCGCCTCGTCGCCGGGATGCACATCGCCGGCATCTCCCAGATCCACCATCACCTCGTCCATGCAGATGGTTCCCACCACCGGGTAGCGCCTCCCGCCGATCAGCACCTCCAGCCTGTTGGTGAGCCGGCGCATCAGGCCATCGCCGTACCCTATCCTGAGCGTGGCGATGGAGGTGGCCTTCGGGGTGTAGTAGCGGCGACCGTAGCTCACGGGCATGCCCGATTCCACCCGCGAGACCGTTCCCACCATGGTGCGCAGCGAGAGCACCGGCAGCAGGCCGGATTCCGCATGCCGTTCGATGGTGGGATGATAGCCGTAGAGCGAAAGCCCCGGCCGCACCACCGTGTAGTGCGCCTCCGGCAGGTTGAGGATGCCGCCGCTGTTGGCAAGATGAATATCCCGGAAGGTGAAGCCGGCATGCAGCGCCTCGCGAAGCGCCGTATCGAAGAGCCCGAGCTGCTCCAGCGCGAACGAGCGGTCCAGCTCCTCGCTGGTTGCCAGATGGGAGCAGAATCCCACGATCTCCAGTTCCGGCAGTTGCGCGCACCGGCGGAGGGTTTCCAGAACATCGTTCGGGGCGATGCCGTCGCGGCGCATGCCGGTATCCACGAACAGATGTACCCCGATGGTACGTCCGGCCGAGGCAGCGGCGGCCGCAAGATGTTCGGCGGTGCGGGCGTCCGATACGAACGCTTCGGCATCGCAGGCGGCGAACTCCGGGTACTGCCCCTGCAGCGCCGGCGCCAGCACCACGATACGGGAACGTACACCGAGCGCGCGAATCCTTGCTGCCTCCTCTATCGTTGCCACCGCGAGCGTATCCACGCCGCAGGAGAGGATCTCCGGAACGCAGATGGAGATCTCGTGGCCGTAGCAGTTGGCCTTCACCACCGCCATGATCCGGGTGCCGGGAGCCAGACCCCGGCGTATGGTCGCGATGTTGCTGCGAAGCGCCGCGCGGTCGATCGCCGCATGGGTAGGTGGAATCATTCCTTCTCCCGTGGGGGCGCCAACTCGCGGAGCAGGGGATAGGGGTAGAAGCTCCGGTCGTGCCCATCCTCCCAGACGATGTAGATCGCCGAGCTCCCTATCAGATCGATCGATCTGATGGTGGCCGCCGCCTCTGTCAGCATCGGCACGTACGTGCTGCTCCGCATATGTGCCTGCGACCTGCATTCCACGCAGGGGCAGTTCATCCGCAGCCTTCTGGTGGAGATCTTCGACTCGCTCCCTCCCTGCCATGTTATCGCCAGTTCGCTTGTATCGGGTTGATATATTTCTATCGGGTGCACGAGATAGGTCCGTAGTCAGTACGCGGGCTTCGCCCGCTGTCAGTAGTCCGTGGCAGTCGTTGCCGGAATTGCCGGTTCATGATGCGTTTCCGCCGGAACAACCAGCGACGTTCTCCTCCAATCGAAAATCCAAAATCGAAAATCGAAAATCAGAAGATTCTCTTCCGTTCCTTCGGCTGCACCAGGATGATGATGATAAGGAGCAGGGAGATGATCGAGAGGATCGACATCAGGCCGGCGGGCATGAACGGGGCGTTCTCCATGAAGAACTTCATTCCGAACTGCGCCAGCAGGATGATGGCGATACCCAGCGCGATGAAAAGCCCCTTGCGCGATCCCTTCTGGATTGTCAGCCCGCTGAACAGGAGGGCGATGCCGGCGGCCACACCCGCTATCAGCGATGCGGTGCTTCCGGCGCTTGCAAACCCTATGATCCCTCCAACGATGGTCAGGAGGCCGAAAAGCATCTGGTAGAGTGCAACTGTTCTCATCTGCGTGTCTCTAGTGCGATATATGATTGTGCTCCCGCAGCCGGCACGTGATTCTGTCGGCCGGCTCCGGGGGCGGGGCAAACTTACGGCATCGCGGCCGAACGGGGATGATCTTTTCGTGAAGGAGTCTAACAGAGGGGAATGGGAGAGAGTCCATGCTCCGTTCGCGGGCTTCGCCTGCTCTCAATAGCCCGTGGCAGGGAGGTATGAAGTAGTAGATAGTAGTTAATTGAGAAGCGAGGCGACCGGTGCGGACCATCATTCTCTCCTCTGTGTTCTCCCTCTCCGACTCCAGACCACGGACTCCAGGACCCTGGATTTCGTCCCCTCCCTCCATCGCCAATCGCTCCTCCCCCAATCCAAAATCGAAAATCGAAAATCTAAAATCGAAAGTCCTCCCCCTTTCCGCTGAGGCATTCGGCCACCGCGAAGAACTCCCGTGCCGCCCGCACGTCGTGCACGCGAACGATGGCCGCGCCGTTGATGGCGGCCACCAGATGGGCCGCCAGCGTTCCGAAGAGCCGTTCTTCCGGCGGAACGCCCCCAAGAATCCGTCCGATGAACGATTTCCGCGACGCCCCCACCAGCATCGGCACACCCAGATCGAGAAACCGGCGTCCCTCCCGGATGAGCCGGGCGCTCTCCTCGGCCCGTTTCGCGAAGCCTATCCCCACATCGGCGGCTATGCGCCGCACCCCCGCCTCCCGCACCTCTGCTATGCGGTTCTCCAGGAACCTGTGTACATCCTCCACAACATCGTCGTAGGCGATCTGCTCGGCCGGGATGCGGCTGCGGGGATCATGCCCATGCATCAGCACGTAGGGGGCATCATGTCGGGCGGCCACCTTCCAGATGGCGGGATCGTAGGCGCCGGCGCTCACGTCGTTTATCATTGCGGCCCCGGCCCGCAGCGCCTCGCTCGCCACCTCCGGCTTCATGGTATCGATGGAGATCACGATGCCCGGATGCTCCCGGTGGATCGCCTCCACGGCCGGTATCGTCCGGTCCAGCTCCTGCTGAACCGATATCTCCTCGGAGCCCGCGCCGTAGTCGCGGCCGGGGGGGCGTGTGGATTCCCCGCCGATATCGATGATATCTGCCCCCTCATCGGCCAGTTTCAGGGCATGCAGCAGGGCTGCATCGGGACGGCTGTAGCGTCCTCCGTCGGAGAAGCTGTCGGGGGTGACGTTGAGAACCCCCATCAGCAGAGGGGAGCGGATGGCTCCGGCGGCGGGGGGGGGATGCGGTCCCCAGAGGCGGTCGAATGGATGGATCATCGTTGCAGGCTGATGTGTGCGGCAGGGAAATAGAACCGGAGGATCTCCCCGGCGTCCCGGCCGTGCAGGGCAAGTTCGCGGGCGCCTTCCATACAGAGCCCTATCCGGTGGCCGAAGCCCCGTCCGCTCAGGATGTAGCCCCGCCCGCGCCGCTCTATCCGGTCGATGGTATTGCTCAGCACCTTGTTGAACCCGGCTATCCTCCCCAGGCGGATCTTGAAATCATCGTCCACGAACGGCGGTGCCGGGGCGCTCCGGAGCACCTGCTCGGCCTCCGGCGAGGCATCGATGCGGCGTTGCCAGCGGTGGCGCTCGGAGCGGCGGCAGTTGTTGCAGTTCACGTTCGCGTAGCCCGGCTCCGGGTTGCGCCAGACCTGCGCCGGGGTGAGCGTGGCGCCGCCGCAGTTGGCCGAGTAGTAGCAGGGAAGCGCCTCGCCGGCCGAGAGGGTGATCTTCATGGCGCGCGAGGCGGCCTCGTAGATCCTTGAGGTGCCGCCGGAGAGATCGGCGAGCTGGCAGTGGGTGTTGTCGCAGAGATCCGCATCGGCTCCATGGCGTCCCCGGTGTGAGGCCAGGTAGTTCCGCTGCACTACGGCCAGCGCCACCAGATATTCCATCGGCTCCGATGATGCTGCCTCGGTGCCGAGCGTGGCGGCCAGATAATCCCGCAGCGCCATCCGCGCCACGATTCTGAGCCTGTCATCCGTGGCGGTAACCTCCACGGGGCCGCGCACCCGTTTGCGTTTCCGTCCTATCGAAAGCTCCATCGTCCCATCGGTGCGGGAGCGTATGGTGCATCGGGGGAGGGGCGCGCCGGCCGCAGCAATCCCGGTTCCCGTTCTGATGACCGCAAGTTCCCCTGCGGCGGCTCTGGTCCCGTTCAGCAGCAGTCCGCCGCGTGCCGAGAAGGTGACGCGATCGGCCGAGAAGCCCGCAAACAGGAGCACCGCTACCGTATCGGGCACGGAGGAGGCATGCATCCCCGTTGGTGCCGGTGCGGTTCCGGTGGCCGGGAAGGGATGGCTCATCGGCGCGGCCCCCGCCGGAACAACCAGCAGGAGCGCCCGCAGCAGCCATGGTATGACCCTGTATCGCATCACATCAATTTCTCCAATGCCTTGCGCGCCAGCGTTGCGGCCTCGGCGCCACGGGCGCGGCGCTGCATCACCACCACCGCGTAGCGGGGCTCGTCGAACGGCGCGAACCCGATGAACCATCCCACCGTCTGCCCCGGCATTCCGGCTACTTCCGAGGTGCCGGTTTTTCCCCCCATGGAGAACTTTCTGCTCCATGCGTTCTTCCCGGTGCCGCTTTTGACGCACTGGCGCATCCCCTCGTACAGCGGGCGGAACCCGGCATCGGCCAGGGAGAGGTTGCCGGGGGAGAGTCGGCCGCGCGATGCCAGCGAGAGCGCAACGGTCATCATCTGCGACGGGGAGACGGCGAATGCGTCCCCCAGCAGGTTCTCGTCGGTGATGCCGAACAGCCGGCCGGCATCGGCATTCGCATCCGGCACCATGCCGATGGCGCGCGCTGCCTGGACGATCTCCCCCAGCGTCAGGAACTCCGCCGCGCGCCGGAAATAGAGGTTGCAGGAGTTCGCCATCGCATCGCGGAAACCAGTCGTTGCATGTCCGCGGCTGTTCCAGCACCGTCGTACTGCTCCTGCAATCGTATCTTTGCCGGTGCACGTATAGGTGAACGACCGGCTGAAGCGGCCGGAGCGGAGCGCGGCGATGCCGATCGCCAGCTTGAAGAGCGATCCGGGCGCATAGCGCCGGTCGGCCGCCTCCCCCAGCCGGGCCCCTCCCAGGGTCCGTCCGGTCTGCACATCGGCAACCAGAACTACCGCATCGTAGCGGCGTTCGATCTCCGGCAGCCGGAGCCCCTGCGCGGTGCACGGGGCTGCCGGGAGAGCTGCGAAAAGGGCGATCATGAGGATCGTCCAGGGAACAATTGTTGCGAACATTCCGCCTAGTATATCAATCGCCCGGCACATCGCGAAACGCTCCGGGGGCCTACGTGCCCTCCGGACCAGGGAGGGGGGCGGGAGATATCTCCGAAATCCCCGCCGGCGGGGCGCCTGCCGGGCCATTACAATCATTGTCGAGACATGCGAACACAACCGAAGAAGAACGTACAACGGCGGGAGGAGGAGCAGCAGGAGGGAACCCGGCTGAACAAGGCTATCGCCGATGCCGGCATCGCCTCCCGCCGGGGGGCCGATGAGATCATCGCCGAGGGGCGGGTGAAACTCAATGGCCGTGTGGTTACCGAGCTTGGAACCCGCGTGGTGGCCGGTGATATGATTACCGTGGATGGAAAGCCGATCGGCGATCCGGAGCGGCTGATCTATTTCCTGCTGAACAAGCCCAAGGATACCATCACCACCACCAGCGATGAGAAGGGACGCCGCACCGTGCTCGATCTGATCGATTCGCGCGAGCGGGTCTATCCGGTGGGGCGCCTGGATCGCAATACCACCGGCGTGCTCCTGCTTACCAACGACGGCGATCTCGCCAACCGGTTGATGCACCCGCGCTACAGAATCCCCCGCGTCTACAATGTGGTGCTGGACAAGCCGCTCGATCTTCGCGATGCCCGCAAGATCACCGGCGGGGTGACCCTGGAGAACGGGGACGAGACGCAGGAGTGCGAGATCGATATGGAGGATCGCGATCGCAGCCATGTGACCATCACCCTCTATGAAGGGAAGAATCGCGAGGTGCGCCGGCTCTTCGAGCATTTCGGCTACGAGGTGATACGGCTGGACCGGAAGGTCTATGCCGGCATCTCCACGCGCGGCCTGGCCCGTGGCGAGTGGCGCCGCCTGGAACGCAAGGAGGTCTCGATGCTCCGCAGAATGGTGAACCTGGAGTGATATGACCAGGCGTGTAGCGATCATCGGAGGGGGCGCGGCCGGCATCTACGCGGCGCTGGCGGCGCGCCAGGCCGGAGCCGAGGCCGTGATCTACGAGCGCAACGGGCGTCTCGGCATCAAGATCCTGATCTCCGGCGGAGGCAAGTGCAACATCACGCACGATGACCCTCCGCGCGAGATGGAGAGCGGCTTCATCACGCGCGAGGCACGTTTTCTCCGCTATGCCTTTCATGAACTTTCCTCGGCGCAGGTGCTGGATGCCCTGCATGCCGAGGGGCTGGAAACCGTCACCCGCCCGAACGGCCGTGTCTTCCCGGCCAGCGGCCGCGCCGAGGATGTGCTGGCTGCGTTCGAGCGGATGCTCCGGCGTGCAGGGGTAACGTTCAGGACCGGGACGCTGGTGGAGGGGATCGAGCTGCGCGACGGCGCTGTTGCGGGGGTGATCGTGGCAGGAAGGATGGAGCCGTGCGATGCGGCGGTTGTGGCTACCGGAGGGATGTCCTACCGCAAGGTGGGCACTACCGGCGACGGCATCCGCTGGGGAGGGGAGATGGGGCATCGGATAGAGCCGGTGCGCGCGGCGCTTGCGCCCATCTATTTCTCGGCTCCCCCGCCGCCGGAGTGGCAGGGGGTGGCGCTGCGCGATGTCAGCTTCTCGGTGGAGTGCAACGGCGGCCGCCCGAAGTTCCCGCGCGGCGAGGAGTTCCCGTCGGAGTGGCGCGATGATCTTCTTCTTACCCATCGTGGCGTGAGCGGCCCTTCGGCGCTGGAGGTGAGCCGCGCCGCCGCCCGTGCCCGCGAGCTGTGCGATGCCGTGACGCTCGTGGTGGATCTGGTGCCCGATCTCTCCCTGGAGCAGCTTCAGCGTGCCTGGGAGGAGCGGCTTGCATCGTCGGGGCGGAGCGAGGTGCAGACGTTCGTGGAGGGATATGCCCCGCGCGCGCTGGCCGGCTATCTTCTCGATGCGGCCGGCCTTTCCAGTGGCACCCGCCTGAGCGCTGTAACGCGCGATGCCCGTGGTGCGCTGCTGGGCGTTCTCAAGCGCTGGCGGGTTGGTGCCGTGGGCGAGGTGCCGGTGGACCGCGGCGAGGTGACCGCCGGCGGAATCGCGCTCGCGGAGGTCTCCCCCACAACCCTGGAATCGAAGCGGGTGCGCTGCCTCTATTTCGCCGGCGAGGCGCTCGACGTCTCCGGCTGCGTTGGCGGCTATAATCTCCAGGCCGCATTTTCCACCGGCTACGTGGCCGGCAGAGCGGCGGGGAAGGAGCCATGATTATGGGGCTGCGATTCAGGCAGGGGAGCGATGTATGATGTACGATGTAGCCGGTGTGAGAAGCCGGGGACCGGAGCCGGAGAGAAACAAAACAAGAGAATGATGGTTGGTGCCGATCGCACTTCCGGATACGTTCGCTGAGATCCCCGGTACTGTTCGCACGGAGTTCCACTCCGTGCACGGTGGTAGCAGCAGGGGTCGCGGAGTAAAACTCCGCGACAACACATCGCTGAAAAAATATCCGTACATACTTGCAGCGGATTTTACTATGGTTACTCTGTCGTGGCCCCCGGAGCCAACACCTATAGGTGTTGCCTGTGCGTAGACATGAAGCCAGGTTGTTCTCCCGAAGCTCCGTAGGAGCGGCCCATTCCTGCTGTGCCAGTAGCTCAATCCAATTGAAATTCGCTTTAAGTACCTGGGAGCACGTTCCCTGACATTTCCTGGTGTGGCGTGCCTGTTCGCTCGGAGTAAAACTCCGCGACAACGCATCGCAGAAAACGTATCGATAGGCACGTAACTGCTATCTGATAATTCCTGCGTACTGACGCTCTGAAAACTACGAACGAAATATCAAGCGCTATCCCTCCCATGACTCTTCCCGAACTGTTCAAGGCCGATGTCCGTATCGAACGTGATGTGCGATATCTGGGGGGCGATGATCCCCGGCACCTCCTCGATATCTATGCTCCTCCGGATGCGGCCGGGCTGCCGGTGGCTGTCTATTTTTATGGCGGCGGATGGCGCAGCGGCGACAAGGAATTATTCGAGCATCTCGGCCGCGCGTTCGCCGTGCGGGGGATCGTGGCGGTGACGGTGAACTACAGGCTCACCCCGGACGTACAAAGCCCCGCGCATGCGCGCGACTGCGCTGCTGCCGTTGCCTGGGTACTGGGCAACATCGGGCGGTACGGCGGCGATCCGGATCTTCTTTTTCTGACGGGACATTCCGCCGGCGCGCATCTGGCCTCGCTTATCACGGTGGATCGCCGCTATCTCGACGAGGCCGGCGTGCCCGCGGGTGCGGTGCGCGGAACGGTGATGATAAGCGGTGTGGCCGATCTTGCAGCGCATTCGGAGACCACGGTATTTACCTCGCGCGAATATATCGAGGAGGCGTTCGGCGATAGTCCCGAGGAGCTTGCCTCTGCCTCGCCAATTAATTATCTCCGCGCGGGACTGCCGCCGTTTCTGGTGATCGTTGCGGAGAACGATCCTCCGGGGCTTCGCACGCAGGGGAGGAATTTTGCCGATGCGCTCCGCGATGCCGGCACGGAGGTGCTCTACATCAGCGTGAAAGGGCGCGATCATTTCTCCCTCGTACGGCGGTTCGGTCCATCTGATGATACCACGGCCGGGGCCATCGCCGATTTCATTCATCATCATGCGAAGTGAATTCACGGGAACTTCT
>JBMDXA010000169.1:0-23426 GCA_048594725.1 Candidatus Kapaibacteriota bacterium | reverse complement strand
TCTTCTGGAAGTGCCCACTCAGGGTCGCTGGAGTATATAGTTGCCTATCGAATATCATTCGCGAAGATTTCAAGCCAGCCGTGCAAATGGGATAAGCAACGCTCCACCCCCGCCGGCCAGGATTCGCGCAGATTCGCGGTTATATAAGTAAGGCTCTGCCTCCCCCCCAGTCGGCAGAGCCTTGAGATAATGCAGCCCGTTTCGATACTATCTCCGGGGCCGCACCATGTTCTTCAAGACATTTTTTGTTGTTCGATTCTTTGAATCGGTGATCCGGCGGCCGGAATGAGAGCATCGGTATCTGGTCGGCGCCGTGGTCACAAGACCAATCTCGATAATCGCGATGACGATGATTTCCATCATGCGATTCTGTGGGCAAACATACAGCGTCACATCCCGTTACACATCAGACTTTAGGATGATTGTGGAAGGTTTATCGCATAATTGCCTTCTTCGAGGAAAAGTATTTTCCGATCAGGTCGGCACGATTACGGCAACCGGTCTTCTGGAGGATATGAGAGATATGGGTTTTTACGGTGGCGAGCGAAATCTGAAGTTCGGTTCCTATCTCCTTGTTGGGCGATCCCTCCACTATTTTTCGCAGGACGCGCGATTCGGTGAGGGTGAGGCCATGTTCCGAGGAGATACCCCGGCAGATACCGGTGAAAAAATCGAAACTGCTCCGGCCGGCACGAGTCACTTCCGCATGAACCCGCATGCAAAGGCCGATATGTTCTTCAAGCATTTCCAGGGTTGATCGTTCCTCCTGGGTGAAATCCTCCTCGGCATCCTCCGGCATCTGAGCCCGGAAAATACAGGTGGCGATGCGGGGGATATGCTCGGTACGAAACCAGTAGGTATGCAGCCCGAGGTGGCCGGGATATCGTGCCGATGCGGCCTCCCGCAGATCCCGCATCCCCTGCTCCATCAGGCCGTCCAGCACGTTCTTCCCCGGTTCGATCCTGAGCGGGTCCACCTGAATCGATGGCGGCGCGTGCGGTTGGCGCACCCCCGGAACATGAATGCGTGCTACGTTGCCAACCCGTTCCCCGGAGCTTTCATTCCCCTGTTCCGGCTCCAGAATCATCACCAGGCCATGAATACGCACCATCTCCTTCAGCTTCCGGACGAGCGTATTGACAAATACGTCCGGAGTATCCAGTGCCGCCGCAAGCGATTCGCTGTACAGTGTCACCAGCTTCGGTGTAATATCGTCTTCAGTGTTATGCATTACCGGGGCGCGCCCGGCGATAGTGCCGGCCGGTTGAGAAGGATTGCACGAACGAGATACTTGTCTGCCAGGGGGGCGGCAGAGATGCGGCCAGGGCGGCCGGTGAGTGCTCTCCGTAAATTACATTCTTCGGCGAATTGTCAAGACCCAGATTGTACTGCCGGGAAATCCGGAGCCGGGGAGTGTCTAGCGGGTTCAGGAGCCGTGCGGAGAACAGGGAGGGGGGGGACAATCTCCGGTAGGATGAATGCGCATGTTCTCTTCTCCACGAATTAACTCTGCGCTCCAGGAGCCACCCCCTTACTTCAATACCTGAATATTCGCTTTCTGCAGCTCTTCGCGCACCTCCTTGCTGACGGTGGAGCGGACGCTCTCGGAGTTGCGCAGGCGGGAATAGGGGCGGATGGCGATCGTGATCCCCTCGGCGGGGTCTTCGATTACCTGCACTTCCGGACGGGGAACATCCATGATGAGATCATTGCTGCCGAGCGAGCGGTGGATGACCTGCTGCGCGCGCGAGATGTCGCTCCCCTTCTCCAGCGTGATCTTGATCTCCAGCCGGAGATATTCGTTGATGCTTCTGTTCTTGATAACCCCCGAGAAGATTGCGCTGTTCGGCACGAACGCGCGCACATTCTCCACGGTGTCCACGATGGTGGTGAAGATGCCGATCTCGATCACCGTGCCGGTGACGCCGGAAACCTCTACCACATCCCCCGCCTTGAACGGCCGGAAGATCAGCAGCATGAAGCCGGCCGCGAAGTTCGAGAGCGATCCCTGCAATGCCAGGCCGATCGCAAGTCCCGCGGCACCCAGAATCGCCACGAGCGATGTGGTCTGAATACCGAAGACCCCCAGCAGGATCAGCACCAGCACCACCCACAGCAGGATCTTGGTGGCGCTCATCACATAATAGCGCACCGTGCTATCCTGAACCGTCCGTTTCAGCGCTCCGCGCAGCAGCGACGACACCATCTTGATGAGCATGATGCCGATGATGAGAACCAGCACAGCGCTCAGCACCTTCCATCCGAAGGCGATCAGCGTGGTTGTCAGGTTCTGCGCGGTAAAGTATTTGGTGACCGATGTAAGCGTGCTGTCCATAGGGGTACGTTATATGGCTCCGCGATGAGTTCGCCGGCGAAGATATCAGACTACGAGCGGATAATGAAATGGGGAGGAGATGCCGGACGTACCGCCGCCGGTCCGGGAGGGGATGCCAATACCGGACAGGGGAGGGGGCGGATCTCCGGCGGCCCTCTCCAATTTGCGAAACCACGCCGCGAAAGCGTAATTTCCTCTTCTACCTTCAAGCGTTGCGGGCGCGGCCGGGGCGCCCCCCGCCGGCATCTTATTTCAGGATCACGATCATGCTGGAAACCGAATCGACATCGAAGATGGAATCTTCCGCCGTTGCGCCGCCGCGCCGTCTGCGGCTTTTCATCAACGGCGAATTCGCCGATGCGGCGAGCGGCCGTACGTTCAAGAACATCAGCCCGGTGAACGGGGATCTGGTTGCCGAGGTGGCAGAGGCCGGGGCGGAGGATGTGGATCGTGCCGTAGCCGCCGCCCGGCAGGCGTTGAAGGGGCCGTGGGGAAGCATGCCGGCCACTGCGCGCCTGGATCTGCTTGCAAAGGTGGCCGACCGTATCATGGAGCGCTTCGATGAGTTCCTCCAGGCCGAGATCGCCGATACCGGCAAACCGGTCGGCTGGGCCTGCAATGTGGATATCCCCCGCGGTGCCGCCAATTTCAAGACCTTCGCCAACCTTCTGCGGAATCTCCCGACCGAGAGCTTCCACACCGATACGGCCGACGGCCAGGGGGCGCTCAATTATGCTCTCCGGGCTCCGGTCGGGGTGGTGGGGGTGATCTGCCCCTGGAACCTCCCGCTGCTGCTGATGACCTGGAAGGTGGCGCCGGCGCTGGCCTGCGGCAATACGGTGGTGGTGAAGCCATCGGAGGAAACCCCCTCCACCGCTACGCTGCTGGCCGAGGTGATGAAGGAGGTGGGCATTCCCCCAGGGGTCTATAACGTGGTGCATGGCTTCGGTCCCGGCTCGGCCGGCGAGGCCATGACCCGCCATCCCGGTATCGCCGCTATCACCTTCACCGGCGAAAGCCGCACCGGGCAGGCCATCATGTCGGCGGCCTCGGCCAATGTCAAGCATCTGTCGTTCGAGCTGGGGGGGAAGAACCCCGCTATCATCTTCGCCGATAGCGATTTCGACGAGGCGGTGGCCGGTACGGTCCGATCGGTCTTCTCCAATTGCGGCCAGGTCTGCCTCTGCTCCGAGCGCGTCTATGTGGAGCGCCCCATCTTCGAGCGGTTCGTGGCGGCGATGAAGGAGGAGGCCGAGAAGATGAAGCTGGGCGATCCGAACGATACCGGAACCGCCATGGGACCGCTCATCTCGCGCGGACACCGCGACAAGGTGCTCTATTACTGCAATCTTGCACGCCAGGAGGGGGCCACGGTGGTCACCGGCGGCGGTATCCCCGATCTGGGGCCGGAGTTCGAAGGGGGAGCCTATATCCAGCCCACCATCTGGACCGGCCTGCCGGAATCGGCCCGCTGCATCCGCGAGGAGATCTTCGGTCCGGTCTGCCATATCCAGCCGTTCGATACCGAGGAGGAGGCCGTGGCGATGGCGAACGATTCGGTGTATGGTCTCTGCGCCGCGATATGGACCCAGAACCTGACCCGCGCCCATCGTGTGGCCCGCCAGCTTGAAACCGGTATGGTCTGGATCAATACCTGGTTCCTCCGCGATCTCCGTACCCCGTTCGGTGGCGTGAAACTGAGCGGCGTGGGACGCGAGGGGGGCGTGCACTCGGTGGAGTTTTATACCGAGCTGAAAAATATCTGCCTCAAACTCTAACCGCGAATGGGCGCGAATCGTGGTCGGCGGGAGTTGGAGCACCTGCAACGGGCGCGCACGGTGGAGATGAAATCTGCGCGAATGAGTAGGGGGAGTTGTGGCAGGCATGATTTAGGGCAGTTTTCAATTGACTTGATCGGTTCTGGCTCCCGTAGGGAGCACCCGTCTGTAGCTATGGTGTCAGTGTTTTCTTCGGAAGCTCCGTAGCAGCGGCCCATTCTTCTGACGAGCGTTACGTCAAACTCAACTGAAACCTGCTCTAGATCACTGGACGGGCGCGCACGGCGGAGATAAATCTTCGTGAATGGGGGGCGGGGAGTTTTGGTGGCGGAGCTTGGATCACCTGGACGGGCGCGCACGGCGGAGATGAAATCTCCCATATCCTCAATCGTAAATCAAAAATCGTCAATCGTAAATCGAACCATGTCTGATAACGGCACAGCCTATATTCTCGAGGATCGCGCTGCGGCGCTGGCGAATTATCCGCATGCACGCAGAGTCGGCGATCTGATTTTCGTCTCGGGCGTTTCCTCGCGCCGGTTCGATAACACCCATGCGGGAGTGACGATCCATCCGGATGGAAGCCGCGAGCTGGATATCAGGGAGCAGACCCGTGCGGTGATCCGGAATATCGAGGTTATTCTGGCCGCCGCCGGCGCCGGGCTTGAACATGTCGTCGATATCCTGGTGATGCTGGTGGATATGAAGGATTATGCCGGGATGAACGAGGTCTATAACGAATATTTCGATGCGCACACAGGGCCGGTGCGTACCACCTGTGCGGTGCATCAGCTCCCGCATCCCAATCTCCTGATAGAGATGAAAGTGGTGGCAGCCGCGACTAATCGCGAATCCTGATGCACGGGGGCATATGCGTCTCGCGGTGAGCTGGCGCTGCCCTGAAATCTTCGCGAAGAGAAACATCGCCGAATGCAACGTTCCTTGAGATTGCTTTGCATGGCGCTGCCGGCTTTGCTCTTGCAGATGCTCCTCCAGATGCTCCTCGCAGCAGCATTATCTCTGCTATGTGTCTGCGAGGTATGTACGGAAAAGACTACCGCTGCCGCGGGCGGCGGGCTATGATTTAAACACTAAGAACTATCATCAAACCCATGCATCAGATTCTTGCCGAGCGGTTGTGGAATGCGCAGATAAGCGGTGTTCCGTGCGAGCCGCTTACCCAGACCCATCCGGATATCACGCTGGCCGATGCATATGAAATTCAGAGCATTAATCTGAACCGGCGCATGAACGAGCAGGGGCTGTTCGGACGCAAGGCACGGCTGGTGGGAAGGAAGATCGGCATCACCAGCGAGGCCGTGCAGAAATGGCTGAACTGCACCGAACCCGATTTCGGTGCCCTGCTGGATGATATGGCCGTGGGGGATGGGGAGCGGGCCGATATCTCCAAGCTCCTTCAGCCGCGCGTGGAGGGGGAGATAGCGTTCGTGCTGAAAAAATCCCTCGTGGGCCCCGGCATCACCGCCGCACAGGTGATCGCCGCCACCGATTTCATCCTCCCGGCCATCGAGATCGTGGATTCGCGCGTGAAGGACTGGAAATTCAAACTCCCCGATACCATCGCCGATAACGCCTCCAGCGGCATGTTCGTACTCGGATCGCGTCCGGTGCTGCTGGATGCGGTGGATCTGCGCACCATCGGCATGACGCTTCGCAAGAACGGGAGCGTGGTTTCCACCGGTGCCGGCGCCGCCTGCATGGGCAATCCCGTGAACGCCGTGGTCTGGCTCGCCAACAAACTCGGTGAGTTCGGCCAGCAGCTCAATCCGGGGCAGGTGCTCCTCTCCGGCGCGCTGGGTCCGGTAAGTCCCGTGGTCGCCGGCGATTACGTGACCGCCGAGATAGGCCGCATGGGCTCCGTCTCGGTGAGCTTCTGATGGGCCGGGCTGCGGCGGCGAAACCGGCCGGAGCGCCCGCGGTTACCGCCGAAGAGGCCATCGCGCATCTCCGTTCTCTGGGGAGCGAGCGGAACCGCGAGGGGATGGCCCGTTTCGGGATCAATGTGGAACGCGCGCTCGGGGTCTCCGTGACGGAGCTTCGGAAATTCGCCCGCCCCTACCGGCGCAATCACCGGCTCGCGCTCGATCTCTGGAACAGCGGCATCCACGAAGCTCGCATCCTCGCCTCCATCGTGGACCATCCGGCGGAGGCAACCGCGCGCCAGCTCGACTCATGGGCCAGCGCGTTCGATTCCTGGGATCTCTGCGATCAGTGCTGTCTCAATCTCTTCGTCAAGACGGATTTCGCGCCGGCCAAGGCGGTGGAGTGGAGCCATCGCGAGGAGGAGTTCGTGAAGCGCGCCGGTTTTGCGCTGATGGCCGCGCTCGCCGTGCACCGGAAGGATGCCTCTGACGAGATGTTCATACCGTTACTGGAACGGATACGGGAGGAGTCGCACGATAACCGTAACTTCGTTCGCAAGGCGGTGAACTGGGCGCTCCGGCAGATCGGCAAGCGGAACGGGGCATTGAAGATCGCCGCCGTGGAGACCGCCCGGCAGATAGCATCGGCCGATTCCAAGGCCGCCCGCTGGATCGCCGCCGATGCGCTCCGCGAACTGGCGGGGAAGTCCCGTCAGGAAGTCTAGGAGTCCGTAGGCCAGGGAGGCGCGAGGAGGATGGGATCTGATCGTTCCAATTCCCTGTACTACCTGCTGCTGCTGCTGCCTGGATAACGGCTACCGACCACTGACAGCGGGCGCCGCCCGCGGACTGGCAACCGACCAGTGCCCGATCGATAGACCAGGGCCCTTCGCATCCCCATGGTGCTGGAATTCCTCATTATTATCTACTAGGTACTATCTCCGTGAAGCATAAAACCGCGATCATCGGTTCCGGCAATATCGGAACCGATCTGATGATCAAGATCCTGCGTACCTCCGATGTGCTGGAGATGGGAGTGCTGGTCGGCATCGATCCCGCCTCCGATGGACTTCGCCGTGCTGCGAACATGGGAGTTGCCACAACCCACGAGGGGCTGGAGGGGCTGGTGTCGCACCCGATGTTCCCGGAGATCGAGATCGTGTTCGATGCCACCTCGGCCAGGGCACATCTGAAGCATGCGGAGGTGCTGAAATCGCTCGGCAAGCGTGTGGTGGATCTTACCCCGGCGGCCGTGGGACCGTATGTGGTGCCGGTTGCCAACCTCCAGGAGCACCTCGATGCCGACAACGTCAATATGGTCACCTGCGGAGGGCAGGCCACCATCCCGATCGTCTGGGCGGTGAGCCGTGTAACCCCGGTGCGCTATGGCGAGATCGTTGCCTCCATCTCCAGCCGTTCGGCCGGGCCCGGCACGCGTGCCAATATCGACGAGTTCACCGAGACCACCTCGCGCGGTCTGGAGATGATCGGCGGCGCCAGCCGTGGCAAGGCCATCATCATCCTGAATCCGGCGGAGCCCCCTCTCATCATGCGCGATACCGTCTATACGCTGAGCGAGCGGGCCGATCAGAATCGCATCGCCGACTCGATCCGCGAGGTGGTGGAGCGTGTCGCCCAGTACGTGCCTGGCTACCGCCTGGTGAAAGATCCGGTGTTCGATGAGGTGACGGTCACGATACCGGGAGAGGGAACATTCGAGGGGCTGAAGACCACCGTGTTCCTGGAGGTGGAGGGCGCCGGTCATTATCTGCCCAAGTACGCCGGCAATCTCGATATCATGACCTCCGCCGCACTCCAGGTGGGCGAACAGATCGCCCTGCATCTGGAAAAGAAGCAGGCCGTGTAGGGATTTTCGATGGAAGATTTTCGATTGGTGATGTAAAGACCTCGCTCTCCAGTCCCCGGACTCTGGCGTTTTCTCCTCAGGCGAAAATCCGGAATCAGAAATCGAAAATTCAATATTACTTACTAACGCTCCTCTCCGTGCTCGTCTCCGGCTTTACTTTCGTTCGTAACGCGATCATCTACGATTTTCCGCTGGAGGAATCGCTCCGCTCGCTGCTGCCGCTCTGTGATGAGGTGGTGGTGGCCGTGGGACGCTCGGATGATGAAACGCTGGAGGCGGTGCGCGATCTGGGGAGCGACAAGATCCGGATCATCGAGACCGTGTGGGATGATTCTCTCCGCCAGGGGGGAAAAGTCTATGCGCAGCAGACCGATGTGGCGCTCGCCGGCTGTACCGGTGACTGGTGCATCTATCTGCAGGCCGACGAGGTGTTGCACGAGGAGGATTACGACCGCTTTGCCGGTGCGCTCCGCCGCGCCGATGCCGATCCCGCCGTTGATGCGCTTCTGCTCCGGTATCTGCATTTCTACGGCAGCTACGAGTATACCGGTACCGGCAGGCAGTGGTACCGCCGGGAGATACGCGCGGTACGCAATACCGGCCGGGTGATCTCATGGGGCGATGCGCAGGGATTCCGGCAGCGCATGCCGGATGGCTCCATCACCCAGCTTCGTGCCCGGCAGACCGATGTGCGCGCCTTTCACTATGGCTGGGTGAAACCGCCGGAGATCCAGGGACGCAAGCAGCGTACCGCGCACCGCTACTGGCACGATGACCAGTGGATTGCCGAGAACCTTCCGGATGGCGACTGGTTCGATTATTCATCGGCCGGAGGGCTCCGCCGCTACGATGGCACCCACCCCGCCGTGATGCGCCAGCGCGTGGAGCGCTCTCGACCCTGGGCCGCCCGGTTCGATCCCACGCGATTGAAGCCGCGCCCTCCCCTGGTGAAGCTTACCGACTGGATCGAGGAACGAACCGGCTGGCGGATCGGTGAGTACCGGAATTTCATCGAAATCTAACCGCCAATCTGCGCGAATCGTGGTTGGCGGGGGTAGGCGGCGTTGAACGAATGCGTACGGTGAGGATGAAATCTTCGCGAATGAAGATTGCGAGTGAGGGATGGTCGGTGGTGGGTGCTACATCATCCATGATCGCGTTCATTGAAGATGAAATCTTCTCGAATATGGAAATGGGGATGATGCGGATCGTGGTTTGTGGCTGGTGGGGAGAGTGAAGGGGGGAAGTGAGAAGAGAGGGCAGTGAAAGAAATTCGTACGTTACGGATGAACGCATGCGCGCATGCGTTGGGCGTTGATCCGCATATGAAGTATAAATGAGTATGAATATGAATATGGTGGCTGGTAGCCGGCCGTGCATCCGCTCCGCTTCCCGAGGCTCCGCCAGCCACGGATAACGGAAACGGACTACTGGCAACGAACTGATAACCACTCCCTCCCAGCTTTAATAATTCCATCAATAATTCCATCCATGCAGGCAACCGTCGTCGTCAGCGTAGCGATACTCGATGAAGAGCGATTCCTTCTCGTACAGGAGGGGAAGGAGCATTGTTACGGGCAGTGGGGCCTTCCGGGAGGTCGTGTGGAGCCGGGAGAGTCGCTGGTGGATGCGGCGGTGCGCGAGGTCTATGAGGAAACCGGATTCTCCGTGCGTGTGGTGGGCATCACCAGGGTGGTGCGGTATATCAGCCAGCTTGGGTTTCACTGCGTCCGGTTCAATTTCGTTGCGGAGCTGGAGAGCGGCGCCCTCCGGATAGCAGGGGAGGAGATCCTCGATGCACGCTGGATGAGCTTCGATGAGTTCGAAGCGATGCCGGATGAGAGCCTGCGCACCCCGGCCATCGCCCGCGCCATCGTGCGGGATGTCCGCGATGACGCCATCTATCCGCTGGAGTTCGTTCTGGATGCCCTGGCGCCCCGCACCTCCGATGACGAGTGAGCGCGCCATAACCCTTCTCGCGAGCGCTCTTCCGGGTAACGGCAGGCGACAACCGCGGACGAAAATATCCCCCTCGTTACAAGCCGGCTCCCGGCCGGCGCCACTCGTATCCGCCTGCCATCAGGCGTTGTAAGGAGGTTCATCATGAGGCGGTTCTCTCTGCTCCTATTGCTTGCGGTGCTCGGCGCCAGCTCTGCCTGCGGGCAGATTCTGTTCGAGGGTTTTGAGCAGTGGGTGAAGCGCGAAGGGCGCGAGGAGCCCGCCAACTGGTCGCTCGGCCTTGGCGGAGGGGCGGCGCCGCAGTCCTATAGCGGCGAGCGGGCGCTCTCGGTCTGGACCTGGTACTGCTCCAGTCCCGGCGGTGCCGTGCTGGGTGATGTGAAGGAACGGAGCGCCTATCTCTGCGATGATTACCAGTACGGATGTTACGGCGATTACGGCGTGCCGATTTCCTCCAAGCCCGCGTTCCTGAGCGGGTACTACCGCTATCTGCCGGGGGATGCCATGCCGGGTACCAGCGATTCGGCGGTGGTGCGGGTGCTGCTGAAACGCTACAACCACTCGCGCGGGCGTTACGATACGATCGGTCTCGGGGAGGGCTCGCTCCCTCTCTCGGAATCCTATGTTCCGTTTCAGGTGGCGATTCGCGATCGTGCACCGGGCCAGCTCCCGGATTCCATCGCCATCGTCTTTCTCTCCCGTGGTGGATGCAACTGCGCGGTGGCGGGGAACTGCTACTATCTCAGCGTGGATCATCTCACCCTTGAAGGTGTTGCCGGCGTCTCCGCTGCCGGGGGGGAATCCGGCAGCGCGCTCCGGGTCTACCCGAACCCGAGCCGCGGCGGGCTCCGGATAGAATGGGGGAAGGAACTTGCGGGTCCGCACCGGCTGCGGGTGTACTCCATCTCCGGCGGGCTTGTGCATACGGCCGGAGGTGTTACCGGCAGCGGCATCGCCGTGGATGGCGCCGGATTGCCGCCGGGGGAATATCTGTTCGATCTTACCGATAGCGATGGCATCACCGTCGCGCGCGGCCGGTTCATGGTGGAATAAGACTGCGGGAGAATGTACCGTTCTTCGGTGGCTTTGTCCTGCAAGGGAGGCTCCCTGCCGCTGTAGCTTGTGGATGTCAACGAGATATTCAACGAACTACAGGATAACCCCATGAAACCGATACAGTATGCGGTAGTGCTGCCGGTCCTGATGCTGATGAGCCTGGGAATCGCGCGCGCGCAGGAGATCAACGGAGGGTTCGAGCAGTGGAGGGTGGTGGTGAATGGTCACCAGATCCCTGTCGGCTGGTCCGGGTACGGCTTTGCCTGCGGCAGGGCGGAGCAGGCGCGCAGCGGAGCCTCCGCGGTCACCATCTGGAACTGGTACACGCATGCGCAGGGAGTGCTGATGCTGGGGGGGCCGCAGGAGGACCATGGCCTTGCTTTTCCGTTCGAGCAGACCGGCATCCCGATCAGCTTCAAGCCGGCCCGGCTGGCCGGGTACTATCGCTACCTGGTCGGCGAGCTTACCAGCGGCCCTACCGACTCGGCCGTGGTGGTAGTTGTGCTGAAGAAGTACAACTACACGAAGAGGGCTGCCGATACGGTCGGCCTTGCCATGCAGTACCTCATGGCCGCCGGGGAGTACACTCCCTTTACGGTGGATATCACCGATATGGCGCCGGGAGTGACCCCCGACTCGATAGCGATCTCCTTCCTCTCCAGCACCGCCGCGCGCTGTGCGGACAACACCTGCTGCTATCTCAGCCTCGACGATCTGAAGCTGAGCGCGCCGTCCGGGGTGTGGTACGGTCTGGACCGTTCTCTTCAGGATGCGCGGGTCTATCCCAATCCCACTTCCGGGAACCTGCGGATAGAATGGGGAACCGAGCTGGAGCGGCCCCATCTCCTGCGGGTCTACTCGGCGTCCGGCCAATTGGTACGCCAGCGCGGCGGGGTGCGCGGGTCATCCACCACATTCGATGGTGGCGAACTGCCGCCGGGTCAGTATCTTTTCGATCTCCTCGGAGATAGAGGGGCCGTTGCCGCGCGCGGGCGGTTCCTGGTAGAATAACCTCCGGAGACATATCATGGAACGGACGGCATCCGGTTCCCATGCTCCCGCGTGGGAACCCGTTGTTCCTCCGGACCCGTATCTCCTCCCCGGCAGTGCGCTCCGGCGCAGCCTGCTGTGGCGCGATATCCAACGGCAACCGATTACGATACATGGCTACTACCGACAAGAAGATCATTGTCAACGACGTCACCCTGCGCGACGGCATGCACGCCCTTGCGCATCAGTACACGGTGGACCAGATGCGCGGCATAGCCCGCAAGCTGGATGAGGCGAAGGTGGATCTGATCGAGGTGTCGCACGGCGACGGGCTGAACGGCAATTCGTTCAATTACGGTTTCTCCGCCCACTCCGAGGTGGACTATCTCCGGGCGGTAAAGGAGGAACTGAAGCACGCGAAGCTCGTGGCGCTGCTGCTGCCGGGGATCGGAACGATCGAGGATATGAAGATGGCGCGCGAGGCCGGTGTGGATACCATCCGGATCGCCACCCATTGCACCGAGGCCGATATCGCCGCGCAGCATATCGCCACCGCGCGCGAGATGGGGTTCGATACGGTGGGGTTTCTGATGATGGCCCATATGATCCCCACCGCGGAGCTGGTAAAGCAGGCCAAGCTGATGGAGTCGTATGGGGCCGGGTGCGTCTATATCACCGATTCGGCCGGCGCCCTGCTGATGGATGAGACCCGCGAGCGGGTGAGCGCCTTCCGGGACGAGCTCGGCTGCCAGGTGGGATTCCATAATCACAACAACCTGGGGCTGGGGGTCGCCAATACGATCATCGCCATCGAGTCCGGTGCCGACCGTGTGGACGCCTCGCTGGCCGGCATGGGCGCCGGGGCCGGCAACTGCCCGCTGGAGGTGCTGATCGCCGTCACCGACCGCATGGGCATCCGCACCGACGTGCTGCTGTATCCGCTGATCGACGGCGCCGACGGGCTGGTGCGTCCCATCCAGCAGCGTCCGGTACAGACCGACGGCAATTCCCTGATGCTGGGATATGCCGGCGTCTATTCCTCCTTTCTGCTCCACACCGAGCGGGCCGCCAGGCGCTTCAACGTCGATCCGCGCGATATCCTTGTGGAGCTTGGGCGCCGCAAGATGATCGGCGGGCAGGAGGATATGATCGTGGATGTGGCGCTGGATCTGGCAAAGAAATAGGCCATTCCGTAAATTCGATACCCACAGGCGGCCCGCGTGCATCACGGCAAGCCGCCGGGGCGCCATGAGATAGATCTTCCTGGTGCCTTCCCGTGGGACGCTCTGGCATGTGCCGCTCCCTGAAATACCACCGTCGCCCCGCTGGGGCCGCTCTCGCAGGATAATTTTTTTTACACGAAGGGTGATAGAGGCTCAATCGGCCCCCATCGCCGTTCGTCAATGGCTGGACAGCCGGGGTTCCACCGCCCCGGCATCTTCCCCTGTTCCGGCGTGCGGGCGGCAGTCGCCACCGTGCACGTCCGTTCTCCCAATGGCCTCCGGAGCGTTCGGCGCCTCCGCTGCATCGGCCCCTGCCCCCTCCCCTCCATCCGGGACGGGGTCCTCTACCATACACCGTACAGGTCAGTTATGATTCATCTGTTGTCGGCATTGATTGTCGGCTCCATTTACGGCGGAGCGTATTCGTTTCGCGGCAATGCGGTTCGTATCTACAGGCTTTCGGTCATCGTTCTGCTCGCTCTTCTTGCGGTGCTTCTTCCTTCCCTCATCTGGGAGAGGGAGCTGATCTCCTCTATCGGCGACGACTGGTGGGGCACGGTCACCTACGCGCGCGACGTGCTGGTGCACTCCCTCTGGTTGCAGTCGCTCATCTGCACCGCCCTCTCCATCGTCGGGATGATCAACGGGCGCCAGCGGCGGTATCTGGCCGGCGCCTGCACCTTCTCCATCATCTTTCTGATCCTGGCCTACGCCAACAGCAACGGCGGCGCCGAGCTTGCACAGCTCATCATCCGCTAGGCTCGCATCATATCCGCAACCGGTATCCGGTAACGCCGCGAAGGCGCAAGGGATCGCAACGGGAGAGGAACGGATCACCCATCCTCTCCCGCCGCGCTTCTTTGCGGCTTTGCGCCGTTGCCCCACCATCCCGCCCGATGCTCTCCCCCCGGCACCGTTTGCCGAAGCCGGTGCACCACCCGCCCGTTTCCTCCCCGTGGCACTGCCGTTCCCGGCGGTTGGGCTATCTTGGCCCATTATTTCCGTGACGATCGGGGCCGATCATCCTACCCGGAGTTCCCAACCAATTATCCTATGAACAACGACCGTATACAGCAGCTCGCGGAGATCGTCGATAGCGCCGCGCTGAACCTCACTGAAATCGGTATGCTCACGGCCGACGAGCCGGGGCTGACGATCGATCACGCCTATACCGTGCAGGAGGCGTCGATAGCGCGCCGGCTGGAGCGGGGGGAACGGCTTGTGGGGATGAAGATGGGGCTCACCAGCCGCGCCAAGATGGAACAGATGGGGGTGCACGAGCCTATCTACGGTCGCCTCACCAGCTCCATGGTCCTGAACGATGGCGAGGTGATCCCGCTGGGCCGGTTCATCCATGCCAGGATAGAGCCGGAGGTGGCGTTTCTGCTCAATGACGATCTGCGCGGCCCGGTAAGCCCGGCGCAGGCGCTGGAATCGGTGGGGGGAGTCTGTGCCGCCCTGGAGATCATCGACAGCCGCTACCGCGATTTCAAGTTCACTCTCCCGGATGTGGTCGCCGACAACACCTCGGCGGTTGCGTATGTGCTCGGCAGCACCCAGGTGCAGGCCAAGAAGGTGAACCTGGGGAACCTGGGCATCGTGATGAGCGTGAACGGGAAGATCGTGGAGACCGGCACCAGCGCCGCCATCTACGAACATCCGGCCCGCTCCCTTGCCGAGCTTGCCAACATGCTGGCGCGCCGGGGGCAGTACCTCCAGGCCGGGCAGGTGGTGCTTGCCGGCGGTGCCACGGCCGCCATCGCGCTGAATCCGGGCGATCATGTGCGGGTGGAGATCGATGAGATAGGATCGGCCGAGGTGCGGGTGGCATAAAGCTATCTGCCGGACCCAAGGGCCGGTCTGGAGTCGGCTGCCGTTCGGGCCGTCGTCCGTGGTCAGTAGTCCGTTGCAGGGAAACCGCCCGGCGTTTCGTCGCACGGCTCGTTCGAGCCACCGGAACAGGTATCTGATGGGGGAGTGCCGTCTGGTGCTCCCCCATTCCGTTTCCGTGCGCGGCAAGGTCTCCCCGATTCCGTATCTTGGGCCACTTTTCCAACCGAAACCCTTTGAGCGAACCGCATATGGCACTAGCAGCATTCAACCTGAAGAAGTGGATCGACGAGAACCGCCATCTGCTGAAGCCCCCGGTGGGGAACGCGCAGCTCTGGAAGGAGGTTCACCCGGAGTTCATCGTGATGGTGGTGGGGGGGCCGAACTCCCGCAAGGATTTCCATGTCGATGCCGGCGAGGAGCTCTTCTACCAGATCGAAGGGGATATCGTGGTGCGGATCGTGGAGGATGGAGTGATCCGCGATGTGGAGATCAACGAGGGGGATATCTTCCTGCTGCCGCCGAATGTCCCGCACTCCCCGCAGCGCAGGGCCAATACGGTGGGGTTGGTGGTGGAGCGCACCCGCCACGAGGGGGAGCTGGACGGCTTCCAGTGGTACTGCGAGAATTGCGGCGAGAAGCTGCACGAGGAGTTCCTGGTGGTCACCGATATCACCACGCAGCTCAAGCCGGTGTTCGATGCGTTCTGGTCGAACCAGGAAATCCGTACCTGCAAGAACTGCGGTACCGTGATGCAGCCCCCGGCGCCGGTTGCCCCCTAATCGGATACATCGCAGAAGACCTATCTCTCCATGACCAACAGAAACGACATCAAGCGCCGCCAGGCGGTCAATGCCATCGTCTACGTCGCTATCGGCGGGGCGGTGATGTGCATCGTCGTGGCGATCATCGATCTGTCCAGCGGCGGCGGGCTGGGATGGCTTCTCCTCGGCCTGGGTGTGCTCCCGCTGGGGTTCGCCATGCTGGTGCGCAAAAGAATGCTGCGCAATTGAAGCGATTTTCGATTGACGATTCCGGATTTACGATTGGAAGAGAGAAAAGACGAGACGAACCATCTTTTCCTGACTCTCTGGCTCCAGACTCTTCGACCCCTAGACTTCCCTGACCATGAAGATCGACATCCACACCCACATCCTTCCCGAACGCTGGCCCGACCTGCGCGAACGCTACGGCTACGGCGGCTGGGTGCGCCTTGAGCACCATAAGCCCTGCTGCGCCAAAATGATGATCGACGACCGGTTCTTCCGGGAGGTCGAGGAGAACTGCTGGAGCCCGGAGGCGCGCATCGGCGAGTGCGACCGCGACCATGTGGATGTGCAGGTGCTCTCCACGGTCCCGGTGATGTTCGGCTACTGGGCCAAGGGGGAGGATGCGCTCGATCTGAGCAAAATTCTGAACGATCATATCGCCTCGGTGGTGGAACGTTATCCGAAGCGGTTCGCGGGGCTGGGCACGGTTCCGATGCAGTCGCCGGAACTGGCCGTGCGGGAACTGGAGCGCTGCGTGAAGGAGCTTGGGCTGGCCGGCGTGCAGATAGGCTCGCATGTCAACGACTGGAATCTCGACGAGGAGGCGCTCTTCCCGGTCTACGAGGCTGCCGAGAGCCTTGGGGCGGCAGTCTTCGTGCACCCCTGGGAGATGATGGGAAGGGAGAAGATGCCCCGCTACTGGCTCCCCTGGCTGGTGGGCATGCCGGCGGAGACATCGCTGGCGATCTGCTCGGTGATGTTCGGCGGCGTGCTCGATCGTTTCCCGAACCTCCGCTTCTGCTTCGCCCACGGCGGCGGCTCCTTCCCCATGACCATCGGCCGCATCGAACACGGCTTCCATGTCCGCCCCGATCTGGTGCAGACCCGCACGCAGACCGAGCCGCGCGAGTACCTCTCGAAGCTCTATTTCGACACGCTCGTGCACGACCCGGAAGTGCTCCGGTATATGATCAATCTCTTCTCGGCCGATCGCCTGATGCTCGGCTCCGATTATCCCTTCCCCCTGGGCGAGCATCATCCCGGAGCGCTCATCGAGTCGCTGACGGAGCTTCCGGACGCGGCCAGGGAACGCCTGCTGAGCGGCACCGCGCTGGAGTTCCTGGGGCTGGAGCGGGAGAGGTTCGAGAGCCGGGGAGTGGGGCAGTCAGGTAGTGTAGGCGTCTAGCAGTTCTGGGTTGCAGGTTCCCCTCTCCCGATCGAACATCTATCGCCCGTTCGGGCGGAGTCCGGTTCAGTATGCGCAGGGGTCGCGGAGGCAAACTCCGCGACAACGCATCTCGGACAATGTATCCGTAGGTACATAGAAGTCCGGGAGTCTGCCATGTCATGGGTTGTACTGCTGTTCCGGTGGCACCGGCCCGGCCCCTGTAGGGGGCACCCATTTGTAGCAAGGGCATCTTCACTCTCATCGGCTTTTGAAGCTCCGTAGGAGCGGCCCATTCTTTCGCTCTACCGGCGCCCGATACGTGATACGTCAGAAGCCCGGGGTTGCAGGTTCCTTTCTCCCAATCGAAAATTGTGAGCGGCCCCATGCCAGAGCCATCGTTTCAGAAACCCGGGATTGCAGGTTCCTCTCTCCCAATCGAAAATCTAAAATCGTAAATCGAAAATTGTGACCAGCCACATGCCCCATACCGGAGCCATCTTTTCGGTACGGATCGGCGGCCGGGAATACCGGTTCGATCCCTCCGCTCCGTTCGATATCTCCATCCCGCTCGATTTCTACGGCGCTCAGCCTGATGCCTTCCATCTTCCCCATGCAAGCGCCGTCAGCGCCGAGGGGGGGGGCTTCATCGGGGATACACGGCGGGGGGGGAGCTGCAACTGCGAGACCGTCACGCTGAACCCGCACGGCAACGGCACCCACACCGAATGCGTGGGGCATATCACCGACGCCCGCATCGCGGTGGGAAGCCTGCTGCGCGATGCGTTCTTTCCGGCGGCGCTCGTCTCGGTATATCCGCAGCAGGCCGATTCTCCGCAGGAGGAGGGGGTGATCGATGCCGCCGATCGCGCCGTTACCCGTGCCGCCCTGCAGGCGGGGCTCGAGAGGCTCGGCGAGATTCCCAGGGAGTTCTTCGGTGCACTTGTGATCCGTACCCTGCCGAACGATTCCGGGAAGAGGAGCGCCATCTATTCCGGCGGCAATCCTCCCTATATCACTCCCGCCGCCATGCGCCTTGTGCGGGAGCTTGGTGCCGAACATCTTGTGCTCGATCTTCCCTCGGCCGATCGCGAGGATGACGGAGGACGTCTTGCGGCACACCGTATCTTCTGGGATGTGCCGGAAGGGGTCAGGACGATAGCCGAACCCTACACCTCCCGCACGATCACCGAGATGTGTTATGTGCCGGATGCCATCTCCGACGGATGCTATCTGCTCAACCTTCAGATTCCCTCCTTTCTTCTGGATGCGGCTCCGTCGCGCCCTCTCCTTTTCAGCGTGCATACCGTCTAGTTCCCGGAAGGTGAAGAGATTTTCGATTCGCGATTTTGGATTTTCGATTGGAAGAGAGGGTAGCGGACTCCCCGGCCTCTGGATTCCGGACCTCGTTGTGACGGGGGAAGTCCCCTATATTTGCACCGGCCGGATCTCCGGCCTGCGGTAGTTCAGGGGGCGCCCCCCCCGATCCGGAACATGTCTCACCGATACGATCTATGATGAACGATACCTTGCAGGGAGTAGATTTCAAGCCGACGCGGGAGTTCGCTCTGGAACTCGATGCGAACGATCCGCTGGCGCATTTCAGGGAGGAGTACCATATCCCGGCCACTCCGGAGGGGGAGCCGATGGTCTACCTGACCGGCAACTCGCTCGGCCTGCAGCCGAAGGGAACCCGCGCGGCGCTGGAGCAGGAGCTTCGCGACTGGGCGGAGCTTGGTGTGGAGGGACATTTCGAGGCGAAAAATCCCTGGTACGGCTATCACGAGATGTTCAACGTGCCGGCCGCCCGCCTTGTGGGTGCTGTGGCCGGAGAGGTTGTGGTGATGAATACTCTCACCACCAACCTCCATCTGATGATGGTCTCGTTCTACCGCCCCACGCCGGAGCGGTACAAGATCCTGGTGGAGGAGAGCGCATTTCCCTCCGATCAGTATGCGGTCTGGAGCCAGGCCCGTTTTCACGGCTACGCTCCGGAGGATGCCATCGTGGTGATGGGCCCGCGCGATGGTGAGAACACCATCCGCACCGAGGATATCGAGGCTCATCTGGCCGAGCATGGAAGCGAGATAGCGCTGGTGATGATGGGAGGGGTGAACTACTATACCGGCCAGGCGCTCGATATGAAGCGGATCACCGCGGCCGGCCATGCCGCCGGTTGTACCGTCGGGTTCGATCTGGCCCATGCCGCCGGCAATCTGCACCTGCACCTGCACGACTGGGATGTCGATTTTGCGGTCTGGTGCACCTACAAATATCTGAACTCCGGGCCCGGCGGCGTTTCCGGGTGCTTCGTGCACCAGCGCCACGCCTTCAACCCGGAGCTTCCCCGCTTCGCCGGCTGGTGGGGCAATGATCCGGGGAGCCGTTTCCAGATGAGCCGCGAGTTCGTGCCCCAGCACGGCGCGGCTGGCTGGCAGCTCAGCAACGCGCAGATCCTCCCGATGGCCGCCCACAAGGTGGCGCTCGATCTGTTCGAGAAGGCCGGGATGAGCGCCCTGCGGGAGAAGTCGGAACTGCTGACCGGGTACCTGGAGTACCTGCTGGAGCATCTGCCGGGAGAACGCTACGAGATCATCACCCCGCGCAATCCCGCCGAGCGCGGCTGCCAGCTCTCCATCCGTATCGGAGGCGATGCCCGCCAGCGTGCCGGTGACCTGAAGCTCCAGGGCGCCATCGTCGATTTCCGCCCGCCGGACGTGATCCGCGTGGCCCCGGTGCCCATGTACAACAGCTTCGATGATGTCTGGCGGTTTGCGATGATGCTGAAGAACTCCTGAAATGGCCGTCCGTGCTCAGTCATCCGTCGCCATCATGCCGGAACCGATGACGACGGACCCTGCAAGCGTTAACACTGCGAAGTATCGCTATGCGTGACGCCTCATACTGGATAGAACGGTTCGGGCTTGTGGAACACCCCGAAGGGGGCTACTATCATGAGACCCACAGATCCGTGGAGAAGATCCCTGCCGCGGCTCTGCCGGCCCGCTATGGGGGCGAGCGCAGGGTTTCCACGGCGATCTATTTCCTGCTGACCGGGGAGCGGCCCTCGCTGCTGCACCGGTTGAAGTCGGAGGAGATCTGGCACTTCTATGCCGGCAGCCCCGTGACGGTGCATATCATCAACCGGGAGGGGCGGCTCTCGCATGTGCGGCTCGGGCCGGGCGATGAGCACGATCAGGTGTTCCAGGGCATCATCCCCGCCGGTAGCTGGTTCGGCGCCATCGTGGATGATCCCGCCGGATACACCCTGGTGGGGTGCACGGTGGCCCCCGGCTTCCAGTTCGATGACTTCGAGCTGGCCGGCCGCGATGTTCTCCTGAAACGTTACCCCCAGCATCGCGCCATCATCGAACGCCTTACCAGGATGCCGGAAGGCGGGGAGCCGGGAGTGTAGAAGTTCTGGCGTTCGATGATTCTTCCAGTCGAAAATCCAATGTCCGAATTCAACGATATCGAGTTGCGCGTCGGGACGATTATCGGCGCCGATGAGTTCCCGGAGGCGCGCAAGCCGGCCTACAGGCTGCTGGTGGACCTGGGAGAGGCGGGCGTAAAGCGTTCCAGCGCCCAGATCACGCGGCTGTACGGGCGCGAGGAACTGATAGGGCGGCAGGTGATCTGCGTGGTGAATCTCCCGCCGAAGCAGATAGCGAATTTCATATCGGAAGTGCTGGTGACCGGTTTCGTGGGAGAGGATGGCGATGTGGTGCTGGCGGTTCCGGAACGTCCCGTGCGTAATGGAACCCGTCTTTCATGAGCAGGGTTGTACAGTATGAATAGCCCGCCGGAGGAATATCGTCTGATGGCATCGTACCGGCGGGTAGAGGCTGAGCGGCATGTTATGGACGAGGACGAGCTACATAGAGAGTTGAAAGAGCGATGGCTGCGGCTGGCGGTGCGTTATGGCGCCCATCATACCGTCGTTGAGAAGCTCTACGATACGATTGCCCGCGCGTACTCCGAGCCGTGGCGCCGCTACCACACGCTCCGGCATATCGGGTCGATGCTCGATTTCATCGCCGCTCATGGCGCGTTCGCGGAGGATCGCACGGCGCTCGACTTTGCCGCCTGGTTCCATGACATCATCTACGATACGCGCCGCAGCGACAACGAGGAACGGAGCGCCGATTTCGCCGCCAACATCCTTCTGGCGCTGATGGCCCCGGAGAAGATCGCGCTCCGCGTTGCGGCCCTTATCCTCCTTACCAAGCATCATGTCCCCCCGCCGGACGATGCCGAGGCGGCACTGTTCATCGATGCCGATCTTGCGGTTCTCGGCGCCGATCCCTCCGCCTACCGTACCTACCGGGAGAGCATCAGGCTGGAATATTCCTGGGTCGATGAGATCCACTATCGCCATGCGCGCCGGAAGGTGCTGGAGGAGTTCCTGGCGCACGAGCGTATCTATTTCACGCCATCGGTCCACAAGCGGCTCGAGGCGCAGGCCCGGATCAATCTGGGCGAGGAGATCGCCGATCTCTCCGGCCGGGACTGATCCGGCCCCTGTTCCAGCAGCGCTTCCGGCGGTGCCGGGGCGTCATCATCTCAAATCCCATACAGGCATGGCTCGACATATAACCCTTCTGGGCGCCGGTCTTACCGGCCCGCTCCTGGCTATCTATCTCGCACGGCGTGGCTATACGGTCGATCTCTACGAGCGTCGGCCGGATATGCGGGTGCAGGATGTGGGAGGGGGGCGCTCCATCAACCTTGCGCTCTCCACACGCGGCATCAGGGCGCTGGCAGGGGTGGGAGCGGATGTCCCGGTGCTGGCCGATGCCATCGCCATGTCAGGGCGGATGATCCATGACCGTGAGGGGAACCTGAGCCTTCAGCCGTACGGCCAGGAGGGGCAGGCCATCAACTCGGTCTCCAGAGCGGGATTGAATATCCTGCTGATGAATCTCGCCGAGGCCGAGCAGGGGGTCACCATCCATTTCAGTGCCCGCTGCACCGGGGTGGATCTGGCGGAGCGGACCGTAACGGTCCGGAACGATGAAACCGGCGAGACCCGTACGTTCGGCGCCGATCTCCTTATCGCCGCCGATGGCGCCAACTCCTCGCTCCGCACGGCCATGGAGGCGATGCCGGGCTTCGAGTCGCGTACCGAGTGGCTGGATCACGGCTACAAGGAGCTGGAGATTCCCCCCGGCCCGAATGGCGAGTTCCTGATGGAGCGGAACGCGCTTCACATCTGGCCCCGGCACGATTACATGATGATCGCCCTGCCCAACCCGAACGCCACCTTCACCTGCACTCTCTTCGCGCCGTACGAGGGGCCTGACGGCGTTGAGCGGCTGGAGGACGACGCGGCGGTGCTGGACTATTTCAACCGCAATTTCCCCGATGCGGTCCCCCTGATGCCGACGCTGCTGGAGGACTGGAGGAACAATCCCATCTCCCGGCTCGGCTCGGTCTACTGCGGTCCCTGGCATGTGGACGACTGGGCATTCCTGATCGGCGATGCCGCTCATGCGATCGTCCCCTTCTACGGCCAGGGGATGAACTGCTGCTTCGAGGATTGCCTGGTGCTGGATGGGCTTCTGGGGGAGCATGGGGATGACTGGGGCACGATCATGCGGAGGTTCTACGAGCTGCGCAAGCCGAACGCCGATGCCATCGCCGAGCTTGCCGTGGAGAATTTTCTGGAGATGCGCTCAAAGGTGGTGGACCCGCATTTTCTCCGCAAGAAGAAGATCGAGGCCCAGCTTCACGCCATGTTTCCGGAGCGCTGGGTTCCGCTCTATCCCATGGTCACCTTCAGCACCATCCCCTATGCCGAGGCACGCCGGCGGGCGCGGGCGCAGGATGAGCTGCTGGAGAGCCTGGGGCTCGATACCGTGGAGCAGGCGATCGCCGGGGGGAAACCGAAGGTGGAGGAAATCGTGTGGGGGGAGATTTTCGATTGACGATTTTCGATTTTGGATTCTGGATTTTCGATTGGGGGATCGGTGCTCTGGTGCCGGTCCCTCCGCGTTTAGGGGGGCAGGGGGATGAGCATAGATCACGGGAGGCTACGAAGCCGCAAGAGAGGATACCGTACTGATGCTTCTCTCTTCCTTGCGCCTCTGCGTCTTTGCGTGAAGTCCCTATTCGAGTACGATGGGATCACTGCAATCCCATGTTCCGCAGAGCCCACCTACTCTAAAATCGAAAATGCCAAAAGCGGCCGGCGGCACTGCTGCCACCATCCGCTGATAGTCCCGGTCGCCAGCGCGGCGGAAGAGCCCGTCCATCATCCCGGGCTCTCTCACTACATGCCATGGCTCCGCCGGCCGTGGGAGAGCTGAACCCTGCCACGAAGAATGTTTCTATAGAGAGATGCCGGCCGGC
>JBMDXA010000168.1:0-1410 GCA_048594725.1 Candidatus Kapaibacteriota bacterium | reverse complement strand
AGGTTTGGCACCTCGATGTCGGCTCATCGCATCCCGGGGCTGGAGCAGGTCCCAAGGGTTCGGCTGTTCGCCGATTAAAGCGGTACGTGAGCTGGGTTTAGAACGTCGTGAGACAGTTCGGTCCCTATCTGCCATGGGTGTAGGAGATTTGCGAGGATCTGTCCCTAGTACGAGAGGACCGGGATGGACGTACCTCTGGTGTACCAGTTGTGCCGCCAGGCGCATCGCTGGGTAGCTAAGTGCGGAACGGATAACCGCTGAAGGCATCTAAGCGGGAAACCAGCCTCTAAACGAGATCTCCCCAAGGGCCGTGATAGACCATCACGTCGATAGGCCGCAGGTGGAAGTCTGGTAACAGACGCAGCCGAGCGGTCCTAATAGCCCGATCGATCTCAACTCTACCAACGCGGTCCATCTCACGATGAACACCGCACGCAGCATCCATCCGCGATACACTCACAACACTTCCACCCCGATATCACCATTCCCATCACCACACATCTGTGCACCATCAACTTCGATCCGGCTCGGTGGCCCGGTGGCCATCGCGAGGCTGCCACACCCGATCCCATCCCGAACTCGGCCGTGAAACGCCTCAGCGCCCATGGTACTGTGTCTCAAGGCACGGGAGAGTAGGTCGCCGCCGGGCCACCAAGCCGGATCAAACCCTCCACCACACAGATACTCACCACCACCAACGCGGGGTGGAGCAGCCCGGTAGCTCGTCAGGCTCATAACCTGAAGGTCACAGGTTCAAATCCTGTCCCCGCATCCAAAATACAAAACGACAGAACCCGCAGCCAACACTGCGGGTTCTGTCGTTTTTGGGTTTTGCTCACCGCCGTGACAGTACAGCCCCGGCCAGATGCTCCATCAGCGCATCCTGAATCCCCAGCCGCTGCAGCCCATCGCGTGTCTGCAACAGGTATTCGGCCGAGCTGCCCAGGGCCCCCACGGCTGTGGCCAGGCGCTGCACCACCTCGGCTTCCGGCAGATCGGCATATTGCGGCGCAGCGCGGTTGACGGTGAAGGCGATACCATAGCCGTAGCGCTCCCCCTCCTCATCCAGCAGCGGCACCCAGCGGGGGACATAGGCGCCGGTGATCATCTCCCGCCGCCAGATCAAGGACAGCTCGGAGGAGAGTGTCGCCTCCTCCAGCCGGAAGGCAATGCCGTCGCAGCGGCCGCCCTCGTCCAGCGCCAGAACCAGGCCGGGGTTCTCTGGGGTGCCGCGCCCCACCGGGGTGGAAAGGCAGAAGCGCCGCTGCCAGCCTTCCACCCGCGCGAAGCGGCTTTCGGCATAGTGGATCGTCGGGTTCCAGATCAGCGAGCCATAGCCGAAGAGCCAGACCGCGCTGCCCACCGGCCGCGCCCGCAGCGTCTCGGCCAGGGAGGCCTCCCGCGCCTCGT
>JBMDXA010000167.1:0-66192 GCA_048594725.1 Candidatus Kapaibacteriota bacterium | reverse complement strand
CGCTTCGAGGATCTCATCGATGCCGATCCCCGCCTTTGCCGAGGCCAGGATCATCTCCTCCTCCTTGCAGCCCAGCAGGTCGATCACCTGCTGCTTCACCCCCGGAAGGGTGGTTGCGGCCGACGGCAGGTCGATCTTGTTGATCACCGGGATGATCTCCAGACCCGCCTCGATAGCCAGATACAGGTTGGCGATGGTCTGTGCCTCCACCCCCTGTGTGGCATCCACCACGAGCAACGCCCCCTCGCACGCGGCGAGCGAGCGCGAGACCTCGTAGCTGAAATCGACATGCCCCGGGGTATCGATCAGATTCAGCACGTACGGCGTGGCATCCCCCGATGCCGCCGGACGCTTGTAATCCATCTGGATAGCATGGAGCTTGATGGTAATGCCACGCTCCTGTTCCAGAGGATTATCGTCAAGAACCTGATTGGTGGTCATCTCACGCTGGGTGATCCTGCCGGTCTGCTCGAGCAGACGGTCGGCCAGGGTCGACTTACCGTGATCTATATGGGCGATGATGCAGAAATTCCTAATATGGTTCATACGCGAGCAAGAGGAGGCAGAGGGGAGATCCCGGGTAGATGTTCTCCACGATGTAAGCTGACAAAACTAAACCCTCGTCATAGAGTGTGCAAGGGAATGAGCGAATTGCCCCTTCCGATTGCCAAACGATAAACGTGCGCTCCGCTCCGGTAGTGTGCGGCCAATCTCCGAATACATGATTCGATTGCAACGTTCATTCTACCTGGAGGATACGCGGCTGGTGGCACGCCGCCTGCTCGGGCAACGCCTGGTAACCGAGATCGGCGGAGTCCGCACCAGCGGGCTCATCACCGAAACCGAGGCCTATCTGGGGGGTGAAGACCCTGCCAGCCACGCCTACCGCGGCCCCACCGGACGCAACGCGTCGATGTTTCTGGAGGGAGGACATGCCTATGTCTACTTCATCTACGGCATGTACCACTGCTTCAATGTGGTCACCGGCACGCAGGGGAGCGGAGAAGCCGTATTGATACGGGGGGCGATGCCATCCGAAGGGATCGATGCGATGAAACACCGCCGCAATCGCGCGGTACGCCGCGACCGGGAACTTGCCGACGGGCCGGGGAAACTGGCGATCGCCTTTGCGATCGGTCCGGAACTGAACGGAGCCGATCTCATCGCCGATCCGCGGGTCTGGATAGAACAGGAGGAGGAGGTGCCGGAGGAGGAGATCCTGGTCACGCCGAGAATCGGTATCACCAAGGGAACGGAGCATCCGTGGCGCTGGCTGGTGAAATAACGTTCCAGCAGTGATGCTCCATCGGAAGGAGAATCAAAGTAGTTTCGTCTCAAAATGAAATGCGGCAAATGGCCGATGCCACCTGCCGCATTTCAAAAGGGAATAAAGAGAGCGATATTCTGCTATCCTCCCCGTAGTCTGCTTTACCGCACCCGTTCCACCCGTCTGATTTCCGGGACCTTGTAGATCAGCGCCTGCTCCACCCCCGCGCGAAGCGTAAGGGGGGCCAGGGCGCAATGCTCGCACGATCCTATCATCCGGATTTCACAGGTACGGGTAGCCTCCTCGAAGCGCACGAACTCGATATCTCCCCCATCCTTCTGCAGATAGGGGCGAATCGTTTCGATAGCGGCGAGGATGCGCTCATGGATCGAGACCTGGGACTCAGCCCCTTCCTGCGAGCTCATCATGCACCATCCTTCCTGAGATAACTATGAGCCAGGGAGCTACTGATCCCCCAGAATGATCTGGATGGGCTTCTGCATCCCCCGCGTAGCATTGGCGGTGGATACCTGCCCGATAAGGGTACGGGCGATCTCCCTGATATTGTTCGACTGATCGGAATCGGGCTTGCCGATCACCATCGGGACCCCCTCGTCGCCGCCGCTGCGCAGTTCCATTACCAGCGGGATTTCGCCGAGGAAGGGGATATTCATCTCCTGGGCCGCCCTGGCGCCGCCGCCATGCGAGAAGATATCATACCGGGCGCCGGTATCGGGAGCAATGAAATAACTCATATTCTCGATAATTCCCAGCACCGGCACCTGAAGCCGCTCGAACATCTTCAGCCCCTTGCGGGCATCGGCCAGGGCGATATCCTGCGGCGTGGTGACGATCACCGAGCCGGTAAGGGGGATCGACTGCGCCAGCGTAAGCTGGATATCGCCGGTTCCCGGAGGCATATCGAAGATCAGATAATCGAGTTCCTCCCACTCCACATCCGACATGAACTGCTTGAGCGCGCCGGAGGCCATCGGCCCGCGCCAGATCACCGCCTGATCGGGATCGACCAGAAAACCGATCGAAATCACCTTGACCCCGTGAGCCACCAGCGGCACCAGGCGGCGCTCACCCTTGTCGTTTTCGAACATCATCGGCCGCTGTCCGGTAAGACCGAACATAAGGGGGGCCGATGGGCCGTAGATATCGGCGTCGATAAGACCGACGCGATGCCCGTCGAGAGCGAGCGAGACCGCCAGATTAACCGCTACGGTCGATTTTCCGACACCTCCCTTCCCGGAGGCCACTGCTATGGTATTCTTCACCCCCGGCATCACCGGGTTCTGCGGTCCGCCCGCCTGTCCAGTTGGCTGCGCTGTCATCTGTACGTCTACGTTCGGTTGCACCAGAATCGCGGATAAGCCATGCAGGCGGCCGCGGTTGATTTCTATTTGCGGCCGGGGAGCGCTCTGCCCCGGCTGCATGCCGGGCGGATGCTCCGCGACCAGAACAAACTTAGGGAAGCAGGGGGTGATAGCTGTTAATAGAACGTAACGCGCCTCTCACGTCCGGCATTCCCACTTCGGTGCCTTTCCGGTACCGGTTGTCCGTAAACGCGGAGGAGCCCGCAGCATCATCTCCGATACCGGGGCTCCTCACGATCTATGATAGTAGCACAATGTGCCTTTACGAGTTCCCTTCCGTGTCGGTTTCCTCGCTGTTCTGGCGTTCTGCGTGGTATTTGATACCGTTCGCCTGGTACGCCAGTACACCGAGCGCCCACGGGTGGGCCACACCGAGCATCGTATAGGTCAGCAGTACGATGGTCTTCTCGGGATCATCCGGATGATCTTCCACCTTGATCGTGTAGAGCGAGGGGAAGAATCCGCTGACGCTCGGATCCGCTATTTCCACATCGCTGACGGTGAACTGCGAGTTCGGGATGTTCACCAGCACCTCGCCCATACGGTCGAAGATGCACCCGTTGATCGCGCGATGGATCACAAAACGCCCCCCCTCCTCCGACTTGAAGGAGTTCAGATGGGTGAGCCCGGCGAAGATCGGATGATGCGAAAAGAACTTCGTCGCCGACCCCACACTTGCATCCCATACCTTTTCCTTGGGAGCATTCACCTCCACCTGTACGGCAATCGTCTTTTCCGGCACATCCAGACGGCTCAGGAGCTCGTTATGCGTTTGTGTCAGATACTCTTCCGAGATGTTGATATGTCCGAAGCGGCGTCCATTGATGTTCTGGATCTTGCTCGGATATTTATACGTGTAATTCATGGCAGTCCTCACACATCTACTTTTACCTAACCGTTTCTTCTCACACGCTATCGAGTCCGAAGGTTAACAACTTTTAACTCTCTTTCAACTCCAAATGCATGCCAGTACAACAACCGGGATCTTCTGTCCGCCATTCCTGCACATCTGCTGCATTTGGCACTCTCTTATCAAAGACAACATTAACAGGTTTTAATTGTTTGAACGCATAGAGCGAGGGAAGGTTGAATGCCCTACCGGCTATCATTGCCACCCCCATCGGTGGCGATCCTCTCCATCGGCTCTGTTTTCAACACTTCAGCCGCCTCTGTGTTAGCGGAACCTGCCAACTTCAAAGACCACCTACCGGGCCCTGAAGTCGCATCGGAGAACGATCCGCACCTCCGGTAGAGGAACGGCGGACGTGACGTTATGTCACACCCCGTGACTATCGTTCCCGAATCCTGCCATTGTTGCCAATGAACCTGCCGCTTCTGTATCTACACCGAACCACCTGTCCGTGTTACGAGCAACCATATATATAGTTGCTGTGTGTCCTCACACTTATCAAGAAGCGTTCCATTCGGACCGACACCATACTTCACTGCATCATCAGCACGGCTATTGTTCGTAGTTTGGTCCTGAACCAATCGTTATCAGGTACCAGCGATGATGCACATTGTTCTTCCGGCACTACTCCTGCTTCTCGGCGCTCTTGCAACACCGGGAGCCCTCTCCGCCCAGCCGTCGGCCCCCTTTTCGGATGCCCGGTACGAGCCTTCGTTCAGCAGGCTTCGCGATACGCTCTTCCTGCTGGACAGCACCTACCTGGAGGTCCGGCTGGATGAGCAGATGATCCACCAGCACTTCCGGAGCGGACGGGTGGACAGCTATCCCTGCTCCACGGGCGATCCCCGCATCCCCGATGGTATCGCCACCCGCCAGGGGATCTTCACAGTCGGCGGACGGGCAAAAAAGGCACTTTCGCAGCAATTTCAGGTGTATCTGAACTACTGGATGCAGTTCGACGGCGGCATCGGATTCCACGGGCTGGATAGTAAATCCTACTATCGGTTCCTTGGGCGGCGCCCCTCATCCCACGGCTGTGTCCGCATCAGCAACGAGACCGGCACGAAGCTTTTCGGCAACGTTCGCTCTGGTATGGTGGTATACGTCCACGGGGGGTCGCCGGCAAGGGTTCTCGCATTCGCCGACAGCTCGGTTCCCGGACTCCGCTCAATATATGAAATCGATAGCGCCATACTCAACAGGCGTCTCGACGCGGTACGGGAGGGGCGCTGGTACGATTCGTCGCTTCAGGCCAGGGTTGCCATCCCCTCGCGGGGAAAGCTGCGGGGGAAGGTGGGGGTCGGTGTGGTCGATTCCCGGATGATCGTCCAGTATCCGATCACTCCCATCGATATCCCGCTGGCCCTGCCGCAGCCCGAACGGCGGATCTCCCCGGCTCCATCGCTCCCGCTCCTGTCCGGGAATCTCGGGGAGAATGAAGACGAATCATAAGGGGTGATCGCTTCGGCCGATACGATGTCATACAGATGTAAGGAAATCCGCAACGGCGCTCCAGCACCCTGGAAAACTGCCGGCCGCCCTCTCGGCCTCCTCCCTGCTCCGGAACAGGCCGAACAGGGTGGAGCCGCTCCCCGACATAAGGGCGAAGATGGCGCCGGACCGGTACAAATCGTCTTTGATCTCCGCCAGACGGGGATACCGGGCGAATACTCCTCTCTCGAAATCGTTGGTGACCTCCTCGCGAAGGATCTCCGGGCGAAGCAGCCCACGGCGGAGCGTTGCGGCAAGATCGCTCGCGGGGCGCTCTGCGGTCCGCTCCACCGCATTGTAGGCCCAGGGGGTGGGGACATGAATCCCGGGGTTCAGCAGAAGGACGGAGAGCCCCGAGAGATCGATATCCAGCGGCACCAGCAGCTCCCCTCGCGATGACGCCTGGGAGATGGCACCGGAAAGAAAGAAGGGGACGTCGCTGCCCAGCCCGAGCGCCAGGCGGTTCATTTGATCCTCATCAACCGGTATCCCCCACAGTGTTGCGGCCCCCCGGAGCACGGCCGCGGCATCGGAGCTTCCGCCACCGAGCCCAGCCCCCATCGGAATCCGTTTCTCCAGGGTGATATCCAGCCCCGGCAGCTCCTCCCCGGCGATCTGCCGGAGCCGGCGGGCGGCCTGCACGCAAAGGTTCCCCTCCCCCGTCTCCAGCTCCCGGTTTCCCTCCACGCGCAGCACCATCTCGCGGTCGGGCCGGAGCGCCAGGGTAATGGTATCGAACACCCCCACGGCGGCAAATACGGTGTTGATATCGTGAAATCCATCGTTTCGGCGGCGGATCACCTCCAGGCCAAGATTGATCTTGGCCGGGGCCAGCATCGTTACTTCCGGCATCGGATTTGGTAGTTGGGGCATGGGAAAGGAACGTGGGCTGCCATTGCGGCGGCACGGAAACAGGAAGTTACCCACTTTTTCGTGCAAAGAGCCCCCGATACCGATGAAAGGTTTTTGTGATACGGCATTCAATACGTAATTTTACCGGCTATCGTGCCGTATAGTAGGCAATTCAGTTATTCTCACATCCGGGAGCACAGCAATACTCAGGAATCAGCCACAGAACGCACCACGCCAGCAAGGCCCTCGCGTGAACAGGGACATCAGAGCCCCTCGCATCCGTGTCGTGGACGAGCATGGTGAACAGCTCGGCGTCATGTCGTCGCGCGAAGCTCTCCAGCTTGCGCAGGACCGTGAGCTCGATCTGGTCGAAATTGCACCGCAGGCGAATCCTCCGGTCTGTAAGATCATCGACTTCGGCAAGTTCAAGTATGAGCAGCAGAAGCGCGACAAGACCCAGCGGAAGAACCAGCATCAGCAGCAACTCAAGGAAGTGCGCCTGCATCCGCGTACCGACACGCACGACGTCGATTTCAAGACCCGTCACGCGCGCGAATTCCTCCAGGAAGGACACAAGGTGAAGTTCACCGTGGTCTTCAAGGGGCGCGAGATCACTCATCAGGAGGTCGGCCGGGAACTGCTCCAGGGTATCATCGACATTCTTGTCGAGGATGCCAAGGTCGATCAGGCCATTCGTATGGATGGCCGTAACATGTCGATCATCCTGGCACCTGATCTTACCAAGAAGAAGAAAGCGTAACGGCCCGAGCGTATTCGATCTCATTGTTATCGCCCGCTGCTCCAGCGCGGACGCAAGGCCGTCTTTTATGTAAAGCGAAAGTTGTCCGTTTAGACCCCTATCATCAATCCAGGAGCAGTTCATGCCCAAGATGAAGACCGTACGGTCTGTGGCAAAGCGCTTCAAGGTGACCGGCACCGGAAAGCTGGTCCACGAGAAGGCCAACCGCAGCCACATTCTTACGAAGAAGGCGCCGAAGCGTCTGCGTCATCTTCGTGCCAGCGATGTCGTTGCAGACGTCGACGCCCCCCGTATCAAGCGGATGCTCGGAATGTAATTCCGGCCTCCCCGCCGATACCCCGCCATCCTCCCGATCCGTTGGGAATGGTTCCTCCGCCATAGAAGGCGGATGCGGTTTTCACTAGAAAATCGCAGCATCATAACTACCGCGCACGGCGATGTGCCCATGCTCTCCGGCAGCCCCGCCGCCATCCTCCTTTTTGATGGCAGCACCCGGCTTCCGATGCGTCTGGGGCGACGGCACTAGGCCGCACAGATACTCGCCTGCGCCTGAACAACTCTCAAAATCTGTAAAGGAGAACTATGCCACGTTCAAAGAACAAGGTCGCCTCACGTGAACGCCGCCGGCGCGTATTACAGCTTGCCAAGGGATACTGGGGCGAGCGTAGCAACGTCTGGACGATTGCCAAGAACCACGTCGAGAAGGGTCTTTCGCACGCCTTCCGCGACCGCCGCCTCAAGAAGCGGAATTACCGCCGCCTCTGGATCGTCCGCATCAACGCTGCGGCGCGTCTCAACGGCACTACCTACAGCCGCCTGATCGACGCGCTGAACAAGAAGAATCTCGTCATCAACCGGAAGGTGCTGGCCGAGATCGCCATGCACGAGCCGGAGGTGTTCAAGATGATCGTCGAGCACGCAAAGGGCTGATCGATCATCACCGGATGAACATGTGCAGATCCCCTTTTCGCATGCGAGAAGGGGATTTGTAGTTTAGTAGTCACCAGGCACGCTGCTGCCCGCTTCGCGTCCCGCCGCAGAGGCGGCAATCGTGCTGGAATCAGGCAGCCGCCTTGTATCTTACGCCGGCCCTCCGGGATACCCGGAGGAGCGATATGGCAACAGTCGCAGAATTCTCCGCTCATGGAAGCCGATAGCTCATGCTGAACGAAATCACCGAACTCCGCTCGCAGATAGAACAAGAGATCGCCGGGCTTGCCTCCAATGGCTCGGCCGAGGCTTTCCGCCTGAAACATCTGGTTCGCAAGGGAACCATCGCCGGGCTTTTCGACAGGCTTCGCGAGGTGCCCAAGGAACAGAAGCGGGAGGCCGGGCAGGCGCTGAACGAGCTTCGCACCTTCGCCGAGGGGGCCTTTGCCGAGGCACAGGCCGCCACATCGGCCCAGGAACCGGCGCAGCCGGGCCGGGATGCCACCCTTCCGGGGCGGAAGCTCTATCACGGCCACGAACACCCCATCATGCAGGCCAAGGCGCGTATGGAGGAGATCTTCATCCGTATGGGATTCTCCGTGGCTACCGGGCCGATGGTAGAGGATGATTATCACAACTTCGCCGCATTGAACTTCCCGCCGGACCACCCGGCGCGCGACATGCAGGATACCTTCTTCGTCAAGAGCGAGGGACGGGATGATATCCTCCTGCGCACCCATACCTCCCCGGTGCAGATCCGTGTCATGCAGTCGCAGAAGCCCCCCATCCGGGCCATCATGCCGGGACGCGTGGCGCGCAAGGAGGCGATCTCCGTGCGTCACCTGGCCGAGTTCCACCAGATCGAGGGGCTCTATATCGACAAGGGGGTGACGATGGCGCAGCTGAAAGGAACGCTCCTGGAGTTCGCCAAAGCCTATTACGGCGATGATGTGAAGCTCCGGTTCCGTCCCTCCTACTTCCCCTTCACCGAGCCCTCGGCCGAAATGGATATCACCTGCTTCCTCTGCGGGGGGAATGGCTGCCGCATCTGCAAGCAGAGCGGCTGGCTGGAGATTCTGGGCTGCGGCATGATCCACCCGAACGTCCTCCGCAACTGCGGCATCGATCCGGACATCTACAGCGGCTATGCCTTCGGCATGGGGATCGAGCGCACCCAGATGCTGGGCATCGGGCTGGATGATATCAGGCTCTTCTACGAAAACGACGTACGGATGCTGGAGCAGTTCTAGCATCCATCTCGCGCGAAACGCGAAAAGGGCGGGACACTCGTAACTATCACTCCGTTACCGGAGCCGGTAGACGAATGCTCCGCCCTTCTCGTCATCCGGATGAACTTTCAGAGATTATCATGATAAAGCCGATCCGGCCCCGCCATCTCAAGCTCAACGAGATCTTCTTTTCCGTTCAGGGAGAGGGGACACGTGCCGGGCTCCCCTGCACGTTCGTGCGGCTGCACGGCTGCGGGCTTCGCTGCACCTACTGCGATACCCCCTATGCCCTGGATCACAGAATCGGAGGGGAGTGGAAGAGCTTCGAAGAGATCCGCGCCGAGGTGGAACGCCACCCCACGCGGTTCGTGGAGTTCACCGGCGGCGAACCGCTGGAACAGCCGGAGGTGCACGAGCTGATGCGGGAACTGCTGGATGACGGCTATACCGTGGCGGTGGAAACCGGCGGGCATATCGATGTTTCGGCGTGCGATCCCAGGGTGATCCGGATCATGGATCTGAAAACCCCCAGCTCCGGCATGAGCAAGCGGAACCGGATGGAGAACCTGGAGATACTCACCGGAAATGACGAGGTGAAGTTCGTCTGCGGCTCGCGCGAGGATTACGAATGGGCCCGCGAGATCGTCCGGCGGTTCGATCTCAGCGCCAGGGTCGGCTCCATCCTCATCTCTCCCATCTTCGGCTCCATCGAGCCGGTGGACCTGGTCAACTGGATTCTGGAGGATGGCCTCGATGTCCGGTTCCAGCTTCAGCTCCACAAATTCATCTGGCATCCCGATACCAGAGGCGTGTAGCATGCCGGGCGGCACGTTCATGCCGGTTCAGATGGTTTCCCTGCCATCCCCGAAGCCCCCACCGGGAAGGATCTCAGGCGTTCTTGGAACAGCCCGGCAGCGCCGCAGCATCACGATCTATTTTTTTCAATCCCTCCCCCGTCACCTTTTCCCTGATTCCAGCCCAGATAGGGCGTTTTTGATTCCGGCTTGAAATAGTTGGGATGAGAACTCGTCTGCTGGAAAGAATATTCTTGTTGCAACGAATAATGTTTCGACGTAAGTTTGCATCCAATACTTCGCTCCTGTCCCGGTCATCATGGCAATCCCCCTCCTCCGGCATGATGATGGGACCGGACCCGGGGAGCAGCGGGAGTTCCGGAACGGCATGTACAGGCTGTATCTGTCATTCCGGCTCCCAGCGCCCCCGGCACGCGAGGAACTCAACAGATAGTGAACATTCAATATTTCAACTTCAAGGGAGACTACGACCATGGCATGGACCATCGATAAATCGCATTCGCAGGTGGAATTCACCGTCCGCCACATGATGATCTCCAACGTCCGCGGACGCTTCGAGGATTTCAGCGGCACGGTCGATTTCGATCCGAACGACCTCACCTCTCTGAAGATCGATGTGACGGTCAACACCGCCAGCATCAACACGCGCGACGAGCAGCGCGATGCCCATCTCCGCTCGGCCGATTTCTTCGGTGCCGATGAGAACAGCCTGATGACCTTCAAGAGCACGAGCGTGGAGAAGGCCAGCGGCAACAATCTCCGCGTGCATGGCGATCTCAGCATCCGTGGCATTTCCCATCCGGTGACCCTCGATACCGAGTATTCCGGCGTGATGACCAGCCCCTGGGGAACCACCAGCGCCGGATTCAGCGCGCACACCAAGATCAGCCGCAAGGAGTGGGGTCTTGAGTGGAACCAGGTTCTGGAGGCAGGTGGCCTGCTGGTGGGTGATGAAGTGAAGATCAACATCGAGGTGGAGCTTCTGAAGGCCGCCGAGGAAGTTCCGGCCCCGGCCGAGAATGCAACCGCATAAGAAGCGGCGTACTCCCCCCGAACAGTACCAGAGGCGGAGCCGGAATCACCCGGCCCGCCTTTCCTGTTTTCCTGCCGTTTTCCGCGGAAACGAGAAAGCCCGGAGGAGTTATCCTTCCAGGCTTTGTCTTGCATGTCGTTTCTGAGGATATCCCCCCGCGGGCTCTAGGCGGCCACCGCCTCGGGAACGTCCTGGCTCTGCCACTCCTCCCGCTGGCGGATGAATGCATCCACCTCTTCGCGGTAGCGGTCGATGCGGGCCTCCAGCTCCTCCACGCTGTTCATCACCACCAGTTCCTTGCGAACCGTGGAGGCCAGGGGCATCGAATGGAGATATCCTCCCCAGTACTTGCGGAATTCGATGATGCCGTACCGGTCCCCCTTGTACTCGATGGAGAGGCGAAGGTGCTCCAGCGCCACCCTGATCCGCTCATCGAGATCCGGAGTGGGGGGCACTTCGCCATGAGCCATGAAATGCTTGGCGTCGCGGAAGATCCAGGGATTGGCGATGGCGGCACGGCCGATCATCACCGCATCGGCGCCGGTATCGAACGCACGGCGCACATCATCCGGGGTCTTCACATCGCCGTTCAGAATCACAGGAATCCGGATGGCGTTCCGCACCTGCTCGATATACTCCCACGAGGCCACCCCTTCATGGCCCTGATCGCGCGTGCGGCAGTGGAGCGCGAGCGCCTGGATACCGGTCTGTTCCAGCATCTTCGCCACCTCCACGATCCGGATGGAATTACGATCCCACCCCAGACGGGTCTTCACCGTCACCGGCAGTTTCACCGCATCCACCACGGTCCTGGTAAGGCGCTCCATGGCAGGGAGATCCTTCAGAAGCGCCGCCCCGGCATTGCGGGCCACCACGTTCTTCACCCAGCACCCGCAGTTGATATCGATGAAATCGGGACCGGCATCCTCGGCGATACGCGCTGCCTCGGCCATCACGCTCTCATCGCCGCCGAAGATCTGAATGGCAACCGGCCGCTCATCATCATACAGCGTCAGTTTCTGGTTGGACCGCTTTGCATCGCGGATCAGCCCCTCGCTCGAAATAAATTCGGTGTAGACGAGGTCGGCTCCAAGGCGCTTGCAGATCCTCCGGAACGGGGGATCGGTAACATCCTCCATCGGCGCCAGCAGAAGGCCCTTCTCTAATTGTATCGTACCTATATTCATAGCAACCGGGTAAACGTACTTCTACCCTCGTAAATTTCATGAAAAGGGGATGAAATCGCCTGCAAGCCGATTTCATTGGCAGCATATGGCCCGCTCCCGGCCGAAAAAGGGCTTTACGGCACCTCGATCCTCTTGCGAAGAACCAGCCGGCGATTGACCACCACCTCGGCAATATAGTCGCCGGCGAGCACCCGGCGTCCCCGGTTGTCCTCCATATCCCAATCGAAGTCGTAAACGCCGGGGCTCTGCACGCCGTTGACGATCACGCGGACGACCCCGGCAGTAAGGTCGTAGACCTTCACGCTGATGCTGTCGGTGCGGGTGAGGGTATACTTGATACGCGGGGTGACATCCTCTATCAGCCCCAGCGCCCGTCCTATCGCCTGCAACGGTATGGAGACTCCGGCACGCGGGATATTCTGGTGGATATCGTCCCAGCTCTGCGAGTTCTTTATCTCGTCGTCGCGCCGCCGCCGGTCCGCATCCGACGTCATCCACTCTCTCGGATTCATCGCCAGGTTGCGGCGCATCCTTGCCAGCGGTGTATTGGCGATACTGTCCAGGTAGGCACGCACACACGCGCTATCGCGCCGGATGGTCTCGCGAAGCCGTTGCATCCCCGCCGTATCCGCCGTTCCCTGATACTGCCCGGAGCTTCCCCCGGTTGAGGGAACCCGCACGGTGGAATCGGGAACCGGACGCACCGGCTTCAGCGTATCACCCCCAGTTCCTCTGACCTGCGCCCCCCCCACCGAGGGGATCAGCAACGAAAGGACGAGCAGCAGCAGGCCCCACCTGACGATAAATCGCAGGCTCTGCGAGCGTGCCGGGGAGGGATGATATCGTACAGACCGCCCTATGATGATTTCCTTCGATATGTCAGTATGATGCCGGAAACGCCGGCCGGATGAGATAGTCATCCCGGCACTCCCTAGCGGGGTGACCGTGGCCGCGACTGGGTGGACGTGGGCTGATCGGCCGGGGGAACCTCCCCCTGCGGCACGGCCGCGCTGCTCGGCCGGGAGGCTGCGTTCCCCTGAATTGCGCCGTCGCGTCCTATCCAGCGAAACCCTTCCAGCCGGTAGGCGGTTTCCTGCCCCGCCACGATCGGCTCGGGAAAATACTCCCCTTCGGCCCGTGAGCGCCGCCCGATGATACCGATGCCGGTAGCCTGGCCGTTGGCGAACGCGATATTGATGGTATCCCCCGATGTCCTGTTGACTCCGGAGGGGAGATTCGAATCGTAGAGGAAATAGATGCTGGAGGCAAGCCCCTGGGCGCGCACATTCCGTATGGTATCCAGGAGCACATCGAAATAGAGGCGTACGGCCGCAAGCTGGTCGTACCGGCCGCGAACCTTCCCCTCCGATACGGCGAAGGCATTCCCCACCACATCGATGAATCGGAGCTTCCGCTCCATCAGTCCCACCGTAATGGTATCTCCTGTCAACTGCGACCCCTGATACCAGACCACCGGCGGGATACCTCCGGTTCGCGTTGCGGCATCGGCCAGCTCATCTCCCCCATCACCGTCGGAAGCAAGAGAATCCCCCGCAGCGGCGAGGGAATCGCGCCGGGGAGGAACTCCGGTCACGGCCGAATCGGTTCTCCGGGACCACCGGCCGCCGGGGCCGAGCGCTATCACATCGTCATCCTCAATGAAGCGGGCAAGCCCGCCGATCGCCTCCAGATCTCCCCGGCGCAGCCGGACGCTGTCGGTGGCGACGTATTCGTTGCGGTCGGTCCGGAACGCCTCCAGCAACCGGGCGGTGATGGTCGTGGTATCGCGCCGCACGGAGGTGGCGGCAACCGCACCGCCGCCATCACCACTCGCCGTATCGCGCACAACCGCCGTATCCACCTTCACCAGTTTCGGCGATCCGGTAGCCATCGTATAGCCGACCGCCGGACGATGCCGGAGCGTATCGCCGGTCAGCCGGGCGCCGTTGTCGGTGGAGATAAGCACCACATCTCCCACCGCATAGGCTTCGCGGGAATCGCGCCAGTAGGTCAGGTCGCGCGCGGTGATCTCGCCGGAATCGCTCTGCACCCGTACCCCTCCGGTGAACACCGCCCGCCGCTCCACGGAGTAATAATCGCCGGCGGCGGCGTTGAGCGTGGCATTGCTATCGCGCAGCACCACCCCTTCGCGGAACTGCGCATGGCGGTTGTACATGTTGTAGGTGCCGTATCCGGCCTGGAGGGTAGCCCCCTCCTCCTGAAGCGTCACCCCCGATGGAGCGGTGGCGAGCCTGGAATTGCCGTCGTAATCGGCACGGGGAGCGGTAAGGATCATGCCGGGCTGCGTAACACGGACGTTGCCGGTGAAGATGGCGCTGTTGGTGGCCTCGTAGACCACTGCCTTGTTCGCCTCTATCACCACCACCCCCTGCGTGATACGGACATTGCCCCACAGCTCATTGACCGCCCCGGCCGCGCTGCTGCTGGTAAGCAGGCTGTCGGCTTTGAACGAGAGAGGAAGGCTCGGACCGATAGGCTGCGCCCTTCCGGCGGCGGCTCCTGCCAGCAGCAGAACCAGCGCCACGACGAAACGGCCAGGGTATGAGGAAAGGAGCTTCAAGAGAGGTCTGAACAGAGTGAATTCGGTCCGGTATTCTTCCGACGGAGCGGCGTGCGCATGGGGGCGCCGCCGCTTATGCGACGTAGATCCGAGGTCAAGATTTCCGGACGGTACGGAAACAGCAAGCCCCGACGAGTCGGGGCCTGCCGGAAGTTCTCATCCGGAATCATCCCGCGCTCCGCGTGCAGCGGAGCAGGATTCCGGTTACGGCATATCGCGCATCAGCTCGCGCGCAATCACGATATGCTGAATCTCCGATGTCCCTTCATAGATCTCGGTGATCTTTGCATCGCGAAGGTAACGCTCCACCTTGTATTCGCGCACATAGCCGTATCCGCCATGCACCTGAATGGCCTCAAGCGCAACCTCCACGGCGGTCTTCGATGCGAAGAGCTTCGCCATGGCGGCCTCCTTCACGTACCGCTCGTGCTTGTCCTTCACCGAGGCGGCGCGGTGCACCAGCTCGCGCGCGGCGGCGATCTTGGTTGCCATATCGGCCAGCTTGAACTGGATGGCCTGAAGATCGGAGAGGGGCTTGCCGAACGCCTTGCGCTCCTTGGCATATCCCACGGCCGCTTCGAACGCTCCCTGGGCGATTCCGAGCGCCTGCGCGGCAATGCCGATACGGCCGCCGTTCAGGGTCTCCATCGCCAGGTTGAATCCGCGCCCTTCCGGTCCGAGCATGTTCTCAGCAGGGACGACCACATCCTGGAATTGTAACGAGCAGGTATCGCTGGAGCGGATGCCGAGCTTGTCCTCCTTGACGCCGTGGGTGAAGCCCGGGGTTCCCTTCTCGATGATGAAGCAGCTGATCCCCTTGTATCCCTTCTCCTTGTCGGTCTGGGCATACACCAGGTAGATATCGGCGGTGGTGCCGTTGGTGATCCAGTTCTTGGTGCCGTTCACCACCCACGAGCCGTCGTCGTTTCTGGTGGCAACCGTCCGCTGCTGGGTGGCATCGGAGCCGGCCTCCGGCTCGGACAGGCAGTAGGCACCGATCTTCTCGCCGGTAGCCAGCGGGCGGAGGAAACGCTCCTTCTGCTCGTCGGTACCGTAGGTCTCCAATGCCCAGCAGACCAGCGAGTTGTTCACCGACATCACGACGCCCACGGAGGCATCGACCTTGGAGATCTCCTCCATCGCGATCACATAGCTCATGGCATCCAGACCGGCGCCGCCCCAGTCCGGGGAGACCATCATGCCCATGAACCCGAGCTCTCCGAGCTTCTTGATTGCCTCATGAGGAAACTCTCCCTTGATGTCGCGCTCGATGGCGGTGGGGGCTACCTCGTTCTGCGCGAAATCACGCGCGGTATCCCGGATCATCTCGTGAGTCTCGGTAAGATCTAGCTGAAGCATTGCTGCACGTTCCTATGGTTTATGGTAAAGGTTTCTTTATGCCAAGTCCGCAAAGTTACGGGTGCGGAGCCAGTCCCGCCAAGATGCGGGGGTCAAACAATGTTTCAAATCATGATGCCGTGCCGGCTGACTTGTCTCCATGGCTCCGTTCTCTTCGCTCCGCCGGCTCCGCTTGTTCCGTTCAGGACTGCCATTACGGCTGAACCCGCTGACGTTATCGACGGGGAGTGCTGCCATTTCTTCCACGCTCTCCTCCTGTAGCGTGCTCTGCCGGCGTGGCGCGTTTATCGCATGAGAAATCTGCCGGGAAACTTCCTTCCAGCGGCTTGCAGTAAAACGGAGCGATGACCGTCAGTAGTAGGGAAGTCATCATCGTACTCCCTGAATATCAATCTTTCCTCTGGCGCAGGCCGGCATGCCCTCCGGGCACCCCTGTAGAACACGGGCCGGTATGCCACGCAGGAGAGATCGGCAGCCACGGAGGCCCGGAATAAAGCGGATACGGCACGGAGAGAATCGAACGAAGAAACCATGGGGGCCGATGTTATCGTCGCTCCCGTGTGGTGTCGGTATCGGAGGAGGGTTTGAAGATAGCGAGGTATATCGGTCCTGATGCGATGCAAGGCTATGCGGAATCTATGAAGATGATTATTCCGTTTATACTATAGATACTGGTATGGTAGTTGGGGGAGAGAAAAGTCCTTGAAACCTGAGCCTGTTATATGTGTATTAGTAGTGTGGTTGGAAAGGTTGTAGAGGATGGTTTTCTCCCTACAGCGGTGCCGACCGGAACGATCAGACGAACAGGACGTCCACCCCAGCACTGCAAGCGATTGCAGAACTACCCCGCCAGCCGGACGATTGCAGGCTTCGGCTGGTGTATCGGAGCAGGGTTACGACGTTGCACAATATGATACTGTATGATGATGGGCACCTGGGCTGATGCGATGTACGCAACGTGGCGATTCATCCGTCGTTGATTAGTACGCAAGAAGATATCAACCAATTGCTCCGCTATTCTCCCGCGAGCGTAGCGTGACAGCGAAGGACAAAGCAATGGAAGGCAATTTTTCCAATCGAGTGCAGGATGTGATCCGCCTGAGCCGCGAGGAAGCTCTGCGGCTCGGCCACGATTACATCGGCACGGAGCATTTGCTGCTCGGGATTATCCGTGAGGGTGAGGGGATCGCCGTGAAGATCCTTCGCAACCTGGGCGGCGATCTCTTCAAGATCAAGAAAGCTATCGAGGATACGGTCCGTGCAACCGGTGGTACCCTTACCATCGGGAACATCCCGCTGACCAAGCAGGCCGAAAAGGTGCTCAAGATCACCTATCTGGAGGCGAAGCTCTACAAGAACGACGTCATCGGAACCGAACACCTGCTGCTGTCGCTGCTGCGCGATGACGACAACATCGCCGCACAGATCCTCTCGCAGTTCGGTATCACATACGATGCGGTGCGCACGGAACTGGAGAACATCCACGCAGGCAAGCCTTCCTCCCCGTCGGGACAGAGCAGTGCTGCCACCGGAGCCACCGCTACCCGTACCCGCGAGCGCCAGGAACGCGTGAAGACCCCGGTGCTCGATAACTTCGGCCGCGATCTTACCAAGCTCGCCTCCGAGGACAAGCTGGACCCGGTGATCGGCCGCGAGAAGGAGATCGAGCGCGTTGCGCAGATCCTCTCCCGCCGCAAGAAGAACAATCCGGTGCTGATCGGCGAGCCGGGCGTGGGCAAGACCGCCATCGCCGAGGGGCTCGCCCTCCGCATCGTGCAGCGCAAGGTATCGCGCGTGCTCCACGACAAGCGCATCGTTACGCTGGACCTGGCCGCCCTGGTGGCAGGCACCAAGTACCGCGGGCAGTTCGAGGAGCGTATGAAGGCGGTGATGAACGAGCTTGAAAAAGCCAAGGACGTCATCCTCTTCATCGACGAGCTGCATACCATCGTGGGCGCAGGCGGCGCATCCGGTTCGCTCGATGCATCGAACATGTTCAAGCCGGCCCTGGCCCGTGGCGACATCCAGTGCATCGGCGCAACCACGCTGGATGAGTACCGCCAGTATATCGAAAAGGATGGCGCTCTGGACCGCCGGTTCCAGAAGATCATGGTCGATCCCCCCTCGGTGGACGAGACCATCCAGATCCTCCGGAACGTCAAGGCCAAATACGAGGAGCATCACAATGTGCGCTACACCGACGATGCGATCCGCGCCTGCGTTCTGATGTCGGAGCGGTATATCACCGACCGGTTCCTGCCGGACAAGGCGCTGGACGTGCTCGATGAAGTGGGCTCGCGTGTCCACCTCTCCAGCATCGTGGTGCCGAAGCATATCCTGGACCTGGAAGCCAAGATCGAGGATGTGAAGCAGCAGAAGAACCAGGTGGTGAAGAACCAGAACTTCGAGGAGGCCGCGCGCCTGCGCGACCTGGAGAAGAAGCATCAGAACGATCTGGAGACCGCCAAGGAGGAGTGGGAGCTTACCGCCAGCGAGCGGGTGGTGGACGTGCAGGAGGATACGGTCGCCGAGGTGGTCGGTATGATGACCGGTATCCCGGTTACCAAGATCGCCGAGGAGGAATCGGCCAAGCTGCTCAAGATGGCCGAGACCCTCAAGACCGAGATCATCGGGCAGGACGAAGCTATCGGCCAGCTCTCCAAGGCCATCCGCCGTGCCCGCGCCGGCCTGAAGGACCCGAACCGCCCGATCGGTTCGTTCATCTTCCTTGGACCCACGGGCGTGGGCAAGACCGAGATGGTGAAGGCTCTGGCCCGCTATCTCTTCGATTCCGAGGATGCCATGGTGCGCATCGATATGTCGGAGTACATGGAGAAGTTCGCGGTATCCCGCCTTGTAGGTGCGCCTCCGGGATATGTCGGCTATGAAGAGGGCGGCCAGCTCACCGAGAAGGTGCGCCGCAAACCCTATTCGGTGGTGCTGCTGGATGAAATCGAGAAGGCCCATCCGGATGTGTTCAACATCCTCCTCCAGGTGCTCGACGACGGTATCCTTACCGATAGCCTCGGACGCCGGGTGGACTTCAAGAACACGATCATCGTGATGACCTCCAACGTCGGCGTGCGCGATATCAAGGCCGGTGGCGTCATGGGCTTCACCGTGGCCGAGGAGAGTGACAAGTACAAGGAGATGAAGTCCACGATCGAGGAATCGGTCAAGCGGCTCTTCAACCCCGAGTTCCTGAACCGTGTGGATGACATGATCGTCTTCCGCTCCCTGTCGAAGGATGATATCTTCCGCATCATCGATATCCAGATGAGCAAGCTGCTCAAGCGTCTGAATGCGATGAACCTGACGGTGGAGATCGATGAGCCGGCCAAGACCTTCCTGGCAGAGCGCGGCTACGACGAGAAGTACGGCGCGCGCCCGCTCCGCCGCACCATCCAGAAGTACGTCGAGGACGAGCTGGCAGAGCTGATGCTCCGCGGCGAGTTCGGCGACGGCGGCAAGGTCGAGGTCTCCTATGTTGCCGGTGAGGATCATCTGACCTTCACCAAGACCGACTCCCCCGCAGCTATCGAGGAACCGCAGCCGGCACCGGCGATAACCGAGGGGGAGAGCAAGCCGGAAACCGAGGCGATAGCCGAGGGAGTGCCGGAAACCGAAGAGACTCCGGAGACCACCCCGAAGGGGAAGAAGAAGTCGACGAAGTAAGGATAGCACGCTGAGCGGGCCCTCCGTTCCCGGAGAATCCGCTCGCAGAAGGAACAACGCCCCGAAGAAGGTCAGTCTCTTCGGGGCGTTTCCGTTCGTAGCGTATGCGCGGCGGTTGACAATACCGGCCCCGCCCATACGTATTGCCAGAAGCATGGACTTGCATTTACCGATTCCCTACAGCCATGATCATCCGCTATTCCGAATGGAACGATAACGAGCTTTCCGGCCAGGATCGCCTGGAACAGCTCTTCAAACTCTTCAGCTATCTGCTTACCAAAACCTCCGGCGATGTCGATGAGGCGCTGGACTGGATCAGCAGGCTGGATGAGCAATACAATATCCTCGGCGATATGACGATGGAGCAGTTCATCGATCAGTTGAAGAAAGCGGGTCTCATCCGCGATGACGATTCCGGCGGAGGGGACTTCGAGCTTACCCCACGGGGTGCCCAGCGGATTCGCCAGGATGCGCTCCGCGAGATCTTCACCTCGCTGAAGAAGTCCGGCCCGGGACAGCACGAGACGCCTCATACCGGCTCCGGCGTGGAACGAACCGGCGATCTGCGCGAGTACGAGTTCGGCGACCAGTCGGCCAATATCGATGCTACCAGCACCCTCAGCAACGCCCTCAAGCGGGAGAGCGATCTGGAGAACTTCTCCCTTCAGGAGGATGATATCCGTGTGCACGAAACCGAGCATACCAGCAACGTAGCCACGGTCCTGATGCTCGATATCTCCCATTCGATGATCCTCTACGGCGAGGACCGGATAACCCCGGCAAAACAGGTGGCGCTGGCCCTCTCGGAACTTATCATGACCCGTTTCCCCAAGGACCGGCTTCATGTGCTCCTGTTCGGCGACGAGGCGCGGGAGGTGAACATGCATGAACTCCCCTTCGTCTCGGTGGGACCGTTCCACACCAACACCCGCGCGGGGTTGCAGCTGGCCCGCCAGCTCCTGAAACGGAAAGGGGGCGCCAACAAGCAGATCTTCATGGTCACCGACGGCAAGCCCTCGGCGATCTTCGAGCCCTCCGGCCGCCTGTACAAGAACTCCTTCGGTCTCGATCCCCGTATCGTCAATAAAACCCTCGATGAGGCGGTGGCATGCCGGCGCGAGGGGATCACGATCACCACGTTCATGGTGGCGCGCGATCCCTATCTGGTCAATTTCGTGGAGGATCTTACGAAGGCCAATCGGGGCCGGGCATACTACTCCGGCCTGAACCAGCTCGGCGAGACCGTCTTTGTGGATTACATCCGCAACCGCCGGAAGAAGTTCATGGGAGGAAAGTGAGGAACGTTTCGATTGCTTGACGGCTCCCCGAACTTCCATCCGTATACGACAAGGCCCGGATCATCCATGAGATGACCCGGGCCTCGTTACGTTTACGGCCTTCCTTCCAGATCCTCTACTCTCCCGGCTCCTCGGTGGCGCCGAGCACTCCCTCGGAGAGGAACTCCTCGGTGTTGATGGCCGAAGGATCGCCCACCACCACGATCGTGAAGTTCCGCATGTAGAGCTGGGCCGCCATGTTCATCTGTTCCGGCGTGATGGAGCTTATCCCCTCCACAACACTGTAGGCGTTGCGCCACGAACCGGTATACAGCTGGGCGTTGCCAAGCTCGTTGGCCTGCGACTCGTTGGTCTGTTCGCGCATATAATTGCTGGTGATCCAGCTGCTCAAACCACCGGTCACATATTCGTTGGCAATGATATACCTGCGGAAGAAATCGAGCACCTCCCCCTTGGCAACGCGCCATGCCGAATCGGGGAGCGTCGTGGAGATAGTGATATCGCCGTAGGAGGTCTTGCCGAACTTCACATCGGCATCCGGAGCATAGCTCAGGTTCCGCTCGATACGCACTTCGCGGAAGAGCGATCCGGAGACGAAGCTGGTCAGGCGCATCATGGGATAATAGAGCGAATCGGTGCGTCCGGGCGCCAGATGACGGGCAACGATATAGTTGGTGACGGCGCGGCCGCCATTCGGCGGGCGGACGATCAGCGTGCCCTGAGAGGCATTGGGGGGATCGGGGATCACCGGATCGACGTAGTTCCCCTGCGGCAGCTTCGCAAACGAGGCCAGCACCTTCCGGTGCAGATCGGCCGAATCGATATTCCCCACCACCACCAGCAGCAGACGCGATTTGACGAACAGCCGCTTGTTGTGCTCCATCAGCATGGCCGCGTCGATCGGGGGGATATCCCCCTCCTGCGCATACCGGCCGTACGGATGACCATGGAAGAAGGCGCTATCGGCCAGATAGGCCGCATAGGCCTCCGGGCTGGTCTGGCGGTTCCGCAGGGCGGTAAGGCTCCTCTCCTTGGCGTTGCGAAGCTCCACCGGATCGAACTGCGGCTGCATCACCACGCCGGTGTAGAGCTGCCACGATCGGTCGAACGTCTCATCGACGCAGCGGAGCGTCATCGTGGCGAAATCCCGCCCCGTGGCCGGCGCTATGCTGATCACCATCCGCTGAAGTTCCCGCTGGTAGGCGGCGCGATCGATTCCCTGCGGTCCGCTCAGAGCGGGTATCTGAAGGGAGAGGTCCTCCACCGCCGGAGAAACCCCGTTCGGCAGCGCGCTGGTTCCGCCACGGATAAAGAGCTTGGAGACCACCACGTGGTTGGCCTGGCCGCTGGGCCGGAGGATAACCTCCACCCCGCCGGCGTTGAACTGCTTGACATTGTCGGGCATCTTCGGCATGGGAGCGGCAAGGCTCTGTGCGGCCGGCAGTGCCGCACCCAGGACCATCGCCGCCAGGAACGCCCTCAGAGCCCTCCCTGCACGCCGCGCGCCCCTGGTTCCGGGAACGCTTGGAAATACTGTTATCGCCATTATTTCAACACCTCCGAGGGTTTCAGGTTCAGTCGCTGGAGCGTTTCCGGATTGGTTGCAACACCGAGCACGTAGTTCTTCCCTTTGATATACTTCCGCACGTAATTCTGGATATCGGCGCGGCTCACCTTCGCCAGATTATCGATATAGCCCATGTAATAATCCAGGCCGGTGGTGCTCCACCAGAACGACGGGGTATGCACCCACTCGGAGGTCTCCTCGCTCTCGTAGAGCGCGCGCATCCGGAGGGTCTGCTTGGCGGTTGCCAGTTCCTCATCGGTGAAATAGTCGGGGGAATCGAACGCCTGGATCTCATCCCAGAGAACATCGAGCGCCTTGCGGGCCTGCTCCGGCGTGGTAACGATCTGCGCCGAGATCGGCCCCACATAGCGTTGCGTGTAGTAGTTGAGCCCCGCCCCCTGCGCGATGCCGCTCTCCACCAGCTTCCGCTGGAATCGCGACTGCTGCTGCGTCAGGATGAAGATGAAGACGTCGGCGGCATAGGTGGCCGCGTTGTCCACCCCCACCGAAGGGCCATGCCACTGGTATTCCACCTGCGCGATATCGACGCCGGGGATCGGCACGGTTACTAGCCTCTTGGCCGCGAGCGGCTTGGACATCGGCGGCGGGTCCTGCTTGAACGGATCGGTCCCCCGCTTCCAGCTGGTGAAATGCTTGGTGACCAGGTTGTAGACCGATGCGGAATCCACATCACCGGCCACAATCAGCATGGAGTTGTTCGGGATGTAATACTTATGCTGGATGGTCCGCATCTTCTCGGGAGTGGCGGTCTTGATAACGTCCCGCTGCCCGATCGGCTGCTTGCGCACCACATTCTCCCCCCACATCGCCGAATCCATGGCACGGCTGTAGGGGAAGAAGGGGTTGGATTCCTGGCGGTCGAACTCCCCAAGCACCACCTCCCGCTCCCGCTCCAGCTCCAGCGGATCGAACAACGGGGTCTGCACGGAATTCGCCATCACCTCCAGTCCCTTTTCCAGATTTGCAACCGGAAGGGTGAAGTAGTAGTAGACCACTTCCTCGCGCGTGGTGGCATTATAGAGAATGCCGAGCGAGCTGAGAGTGGAGATGAAATCCTGGGAGGACTGATACTTGCCATTCGCCTTGAAGAACATATGTTCATACAGGTGCGACAGCCCGGCGTACTCCGGCCCCTCGGTAAAGGAGCCATTGCGCACGGCAAGCTCGATGGTGGCGATGGGAACGAAATTGTTCTGCACCACGATCACTTCCAGACCGTTCGGAAGGGTGAATCGCGAGAACTCCTTCTCGGGAGCGCGTTTTATCTGCGCGTCAGCCGGAAGGAGCGATGCCAGAAACAGGAGCGCGAGAAACGCCAGAGATCGTCCGTGAGGACGGATCGGAATTCCATTCAACGATCGAGGCATAGTTTGGAAGAATCGTTCGATGTTTGATCCGCCGTTTATGCGGCGGTGGTACGCCTGAAGCGCGGAAGAATATACTAACATATGACCGGTTTGTTACCGGACGTAACCCCGTGCCACCAGGTTGCATCAACCCATAATTACCATGGAGCGCACAACGGCTTCTGAACTGACGACTACGGCTCCATGAAAGTATAGGCGCAGGAGGGCTGTGCAAGGTTATAGGAAAAACTTGTGGCAGATTGCGCCCCGCCGCCATGCGGCCATGCCGGCATGGTACACGCCCGGTTTTTCCCGGATACCGGTTCCGGATGCCGGGAACGCATTCAACGCAGCAGAATTTCTCATGAATATCACGAATATCAACGAACGGGCGGCGAAAATACGCCTGGTTCTTACCGACGTCGACGGCGTCCTGACCGACAGCGGCGTCTATTACGGCCAGGATGGCGAGGTGATGAAGCGCTTCAGCATCCGCGATGGGATGGGAGTGGAGCGGCTTCGGGAGGCCGGCATCGAGGTCGGTATCGTTACCGGGGAGAAATCGGAGTCGGTAGTCAAACGGGCGGAGAAACTGCACATCGAGATGGTGCACCTTCTCTGCCAGGACAAACCCTCCATTCTTCGCCAGATCATCGAGCAGCATAAGTACGAGACCGAGGAGATAGCCTACATCGGCGACGATGTGAACGACATCGAGGTGATGAAGCTGGTGGGCCTTGCCGCCTGCCCCGCCGATGCCTTCCCGAAAACTCGCGAGGTTGCTCATTATGTCTGCCGCCGTCCGGGAGGCCATGGGGCGTTCCGGGAATTTGCGGAGCTGATCCTTGAGGCAAAAAACCCGCAGACCGAAGAAAAACAGGCGATGGGTTTTCAGTAGCAGGACGCACCGGTACGATATGGCCCCCCTTCGCGGGGGGCTCCCGCAGGGAGCGCCTGCGGCGGATATCGCTCATCCACCGTATCTTCCGGAGACCACAAGCCGGAACCCCGGCGGCGCCAGAGCGCCATCCGAACCGGCACTTCATGTAGACGCCGATACCGGGAACTCTGTTCCCTCCTGCAGCTCCTCCCCTCCCGCAGAGGAATACGAGGAGCCTCCCAGGCACTCTACCCAGGATCGTAGAACTACTCCACAATGCCAGCACCCATGCTCCTCCGCGCGCTCCTGTTCATCATCGCCGCAGCTCCGCTTCTGGCCCAGCCGTCGGAATCTCCCGGAACCGGCGGAGGGCCATCGCAGCAGGAACTGGAGGGGAGAACGCTTGCCGAGGAGGTGATGGCCGCCGTGGGTGGACCGGCCGCCTGGAACGACAGGAACTGGAATATCTCGTTCGATTTCGTGGCCGTGCGGGATGGTGCCGAGGCATCCCGCTTCTCGCACATCTGGAACCGCCGGTCGGATACCTATATCCTCAACGGAAAAGATAAGGAGGGGAGAAACTGGACGGTGAATTTCTCCGATATCGGCAAAAAAACCGGATCGGCGACGGTCAATGGCTCGCTGGTGGCCGATTCGGCGGGCAAGGCGATGCTGGAGATGGGATACGGGCGTTTCATCAACGACAGCTACTGGCTGCTGATGCCGTTCAAGCTGCTGGATGCCGGCGTACACCACCGGCGCGGCCACGATACTCTTATCGGCGGCCGGACCTTCCAGACCCTTCAGCTCTCGTTCGGCAACGTGGGGCTTACCCCCGGCGACCGCTACTGGCTCTATATCGATCCGGCCACCAAGCTGGTGGAACGATGGCGGTTTCTGCTTCAGAGCGGGCGCGAGGGAGAATTTCTCTGGACCGATTACCGGCAGTTCGGGCCGGTGAAACTCTCGCTTCGCAAGACGGCCCCCGATGGAAGTTTCGAGATCCGCTTCGAGAACGTCCAGGTCACCAGGAAATGATCCGCCGGCAGTGATACGCCTGATGCTCCCATCCGGGTGAATATATCCCCGGCGTTGGTGGAAGCCGTCCGGCACGTCGCTCCTATGGGGGCTCTACCTATGATCGTTCAAACGATCGCGGCCATCGCGTTCGTCCCTTGCCGGAAACCGGCTGCAATCCGTCCATCACGGACATGGAGCACCGGAACCGGCAGCTTATCCTGTAACGCATATCCTGAATTCATCCATGGCTAATTATTACGAGTCCTCCGATCTCTCCCGTTTCGCCGAGGTAGGCACCCACAACAAGGAGTTGATGGACAAGTTCTTCGAGTACTACGGCATGGCTACCGGTACCGACGGCGCTCTCACCAAGCGCGAGAAGCAGCTGATCGGTCTTGCGGTGGCTCATACCATCCAGTGCGCCTACTGTATCGATGCCTACACCACCGGCTGTCTGGAGTCTGGCGCCGATCCGGCACAGATGACCGAGGCGCTGCATGTGGTGGCCGCCGTGCGTGGCGGCGCATCGCTGGTACACGGTGTGCAGATGCTCAACGTGCTGGAGAAGGTGGGGGCATAACCCCCTCCCATCCGTAACGATGACCGTCGGGAGCAGCATCCGGAACCATCCCTGCGGCTGCTCCCCTTCTCTTCCTCCATCCCAGACCGTACCGAACCATTCATGAACCTGGAAGTCATCAACAACCCGATCCCGGAGCCCCGCCGTTTCAATTTCGGCGGCACGGTGGCCGAGCAGGGGCTCGATCTGCATCCCCTTTCGATAGAGACGCTTCAGATCAATGTGGGGAAGCTCTGCAACCAGGCCTGCCGCCACTGCCATGTGGATGCCTCGCCCGTCAGGACCGAGATGATGGACAGACGCACGGCCGAGCGGGTGATAGCGGTGCTTGCGGCCCATCCGCAGATCGGCAAGCTGGATATCACCGGCGGCGCCCCGGAGCTGAACCCGAACTTCGAATGGCTGGTGGCCGAGGCGCGGCGGCTGGGCAGGCATGTGATGGTACGGCACAACCTTACCGTGCAGTTCGACGGTGCCCCGAAAAGCGATGGGGGGATGGAATATCTCCCGGAATTCTTTGCCCGGCATCAGTGCGAGGTGATCTCCTCCCTCCCCTATTATTCCCAGTATTTCACCGATAAACAGCGCGGGCGCGGGGTTTTCGAGAAATCGATAGAGGCGATTCGCCGGCTCAACGCGATAGGCTACGGGGTGCCGGAATCGGGGCTTCTCCTCAACCTGGTCTATAATCCCGTCGGCTCCTTCCTGCCGGCATCGCAATCGTCGCTGGAGGCCGATTACAAGCGGGAACTGAAGCAGAAGTTCGGCCTGGTCTTCAACAATCTCTATACGATCACCAACATGCCGATCCACCGTTTCAAGGAGGATCTGCTCCGGCATGGCGGTTACGAGGAGTACATGAGCAAGCTGGTAGCCGCATTCAATCCGGCGGCGGCGCAGGGGATCATGTGCCGCACCCTCATCAGCGTGGATTACGACGGGCGCCTCTCCGACTGCGATTTCAACCAGATGCTCGATCTTCCTCTGGCCGGCGATGTTCCGCGCTCCATCTTCGACTGGAATTTCGATGCGGTGCTGGGACGGCGGATCGTGTTTGCCGACCACTGCTTCGGCTGCACCGCCGGGGCCGGCAGCTCCTGCGGAGGGGCGGTGGCGTAACAGGATACCCATCGCCATCGCGATGCAGACGGAAGTACGCTGCCACTCTGGCAGTGATCCGTTACCGATAGCCCGTGGCGGAATGCCATCTCATCATTCCGGATACTCTTCATCCTGATTCCAGGCCATCCTCCCACCCCGATCCCCCCAGGCCCGCTGAAACCGCCCCTGCTGCAACCGGCGGGACGACTCCGGACACTATTTCTCATCCACAGGGAAGAAGCGATCAATCGTACGTAGTGTAGGCCGTCTTCCTGCCATCGGTTCCTCTTCTTTTTTCCGGAGTTTCCCGGCTCTCTTCTGAGTATTTTTCTCGCCGGGGAATATTCCTGTTTCCCTTCGTCCATCTCTGGAAGAACCTGTTTCCGGTTCAGGGCATGATGTTATAATCGCGATGACCACTATGAAACGCCTGATACCGATCTCATTGCAGAGACTTCGACATCCCTCCGACCAGCACCTCCGTCTCCTTTATTCGCTGATAGCGCTGGTGGCACTGATCGCCATCATCGTGACGATGACCCGTGGCTTCAAGAACACCGTGCTCCACACCGACGACTGTCTGTGGCATACCCGGGAGGTTAATGGACGGCTGGGTCTGGTGGTAACCAAGGTGATTCCGGGGGGAAATGCCGATAAGGCAGGGGTGATGATAGGCGATCGCGTGCTTCAGATCGGCGATCAGCTCATACCGCTGGTTCATCCGGCGGAGGAGGAGCGATTGCTGATGCACGCGCAGCAGGCATTGCGCAGCTCCCCGGTCGATGTGGAGATCCCCTATGTGGTAGAGCGCCGGGGAGAGCTCCATGACCTCCGCATCGTCCTTACCAAGCAGTTTCTCTTCTTCCCTCTCCTGGCCCCCGCTTTTGCCCTGCTCTGGCTGGTGATCGGCGTGATGGTGGCGCTCACCCGGCCGCATGGCCTGGTGCAGCGGCAGTTCTTCTTTACCGCCGCGCTGGTGATCTTCGCCTTTACGGTGCCGCCGCTGAATATCACCGAATCGGCGATCGGCCTGGTAGTGGGGGTGCTCTGGGTGATCGCGGGATCATGCTTCTTCCCCCTCTGGCTCTACTTCTGCACGGTCTTTCCGATCGACCAGCAGACATTCAGCAGCGGGCGTTCCAGGGTGGCGCTCTATGCCACGGCGGGATTTCTCATCTTCTGCCCGCTCCTTTCCATCGCCGCCTATCTGATCCCGCTCGACCTGCCGGCGGGGCTCTTCCAGAAGATCAATTATATTAACATCGGCATCAGCGCGCTCCTGTTCGGCGGGGGGGTGTGGTCTCTGTTCCGTGGTTATAAACGGATGCCCGCCTCCGCCGATCGCCGTGCGATGACGGTCATTCTGGTGGGGACGATCCTTGCCAGCCTGGCGCTGTTTTATATCACGGTGATCCAGACCGCCGTGGCCGATATCGCCATCCTCTACCCGCAGTATCTGCTCCCGCTGCTGCTGCTGCTGGCCCTGCCGATCTCCTTCGGCTACGCCATCTTCCGCTATCAGGTGATGGATTTCCGTCGCGTGGTGAAAACCACGCTGGTCTATACCGCCACCATGGCGCTGATCGCCGGACTCTACCTGGCGGTGGGATATGGCGTGGGACAAGCCCTGGGGGCGCTCACCGGCGAGGTGTTCGAGGGATCGGTGGAGGTGTTCAGTTTCGTCCTTTTCCTGCTGCTGTTCGAGCCGGTGAAGCGGCGCGTGCAGACGGCGATCGAGAATAGATTTTTCCCGCAACGCCGCGATTATTCGGGGCATCTGGGAGCCTTTGCCGCGCAGATCACCGAGACCGTGGGCGCCGAAGCGGTGGCGATGCTCACGGCCGTGACGCTCCAGCAGGGGCTGGAACTGCGCGGGGTGTGCGTGGTGGTGGAAGACTCCTTCGACGGCGAGCTGAAGCCAATGGCCCGCGCCAGCGAGTTTGCGCCGGTTCCGGTTCACGACGAAGCCATCGAGGCGCTCCGGCATCTTCTTCGCCAGACCCATAATCTTACATCGCTCGATACCATCACCGATCCAGGCTTTACCGATCTACGATCCCATTTCCCCTATGTGATCGGGCTGTATGCGCAGGGACGGGTGATCGGCGCCATTCTGATGAGCCGCACCAGGGACGGGGAGGCACTCAGCGGAAGCCAGACATCCTTTATCGCCGGAGTGGCCGGGCAGACCGCAGCCGCTCTGGAAGTGGCCCGGCTGTACGAGGAGGAACTGGCCCGCCAGCGTTATCGCGAGGAGCTGGCTACCGCCCGCCGGATTCAGGAAAGTCTTCTGCCGGCGGAGATGCCGAAGATCCCCGGCATCTCGGTGAGCGCGGTATCGCAGCCGGCACAGGCCGTAGGAGGCGATTATTACGATGTGCTCCGGATGGCCGACGACAGGTTCATGGTGATCGTGGCCGATGTCTCCGGCAAGGGGCTGCCGGCATCGCTCTATATGGCGGAGTTTCACGGCATGGTGCATGTGGCCTGCGGCATGCTGAAATCTCCCAAGGAGATCCTTACCACGCTGAACGAACATCTGTTCGAGGTGATGGCGCGGGGATCGTTCATCACCGCCACGATGCTGCTGTTCGATACCACCCGCAAAAGCGTCAGCTTCGCCCGGGCGGGGCACACCCCCATCATCCGGCGGAACCGCTCGGCGGTGGATGCGCTGGTGCCCACCGGGGTGGCGCTCGGGCTCTGTTCCAGGGAACTGTTCGGCGAACTGCTTCAGGAGTACACCGTGGAATACGAGCCGGGAGAGACGTTCATCCTCTACAGCGATGGCGTCTCCGAGGCGATGAACACTCGTCGCGAGGAGTTCGGCGAGGGACGGCTGCACGATATCATCTCCGGAGCCGCCAGCGATACCACCGTGGAGGTTCTCCGCAACCGCATCCTCACTCATGTGGAATCGTTCCGGGGCCCGGCCGAGCAGAACGACGATATCACGCTTATGGTGGTGCGGGTGGATAAGGAAACGGCGGAAGCCACGCCGGTCCCCCGCTCGGCAGGCGCCGTAGCACGATAACGATCACCGGAAAGGATGAACCCCCTATCGCCTCTCCTGCTCCCTTGTTCCAGCATCTCCCGGAACCGTTTATCCATCTCAGGAGTGTTGGAGTCGCAGCCAGCCAGCAACTACGCTTTTACATCTATAAGAACATTCCGTACGTTGGTCCCGAAACAAATATGCCTATCCATATATAAGGAGAGAAGCGCATGACGACTACCGGAGAACGAGAGGTAAGGGCCTTGAAGGCTCATATCTCTTTGAATGTCAGCAACGTGGAACGGAGCATCCAGTTCTACCGGACGATGTTCGGCATAGAGCCGGCGAAGGTGCGCACCGGATATGCGAAGTTCGACGTACAGAATCCGCCGCTCAATCTGGCGCTGAACGAACATCCGGTGCGCGAGCAGGGGGCGCTCTCCCATCTGGGCATCCAGGTGGCTTCCACCGAGGATGTGCTGGCGATACGGGAACGGTGGAGGGCGGCCGGTCTGGATACCAGGGATGAGATGGGAACCGAATGCTGTTATGCGGTGCAGGACAAGACCTGGGCGTTTGATCCGGACGGCTACGAATGGGAGGTCTTTGTGGTGCTGGAGGATAACCTGCCGGAAATCCCGGTCTGCTGCGGCGATTCCGCAGAGGCGGCCACAGGAACTAATGACACCAATGATGCGATCGCCCCTCGCTTCCAGCCGGTGATGATAGAGGTGGGCCAGGCGCCCGCCTGTACTCCGGGCTCGGACTGCTGCTAGGAAGGAGAGATCGGCATCGATATATCGGGCCATCGCTGCAAATCCGGACGATGAATTCCGGGATAGGCGGTTCGGCCGCGGTATCCACGGCCGGTAGCAGGAGGGACGGGGCCGTACTGTTGAGCATCTCCGGCCGGAACCGCACTGCATCAATGCGAAAGGGCGCCCAGAGGGCGCCCTTTCCTGTATCGTTTCGAAGCTCCATGCTCGCTCCCCGGCATCGCCGGAGGATCATTCATCATCCTTATCAGTATCACCGGGATTGATCCGGGGACCATCATTCGTCCCGCTATCTTCCACATTCAGCGAGCCGTTCATCTCTATGCGGCCATTATAGCCATCCAACCGGATGGTATTGCCCCTCCCCTCGCTTCTCACCTTGATCTCCAGTTCCTTTCTCATCCGCTGCATGATGCTATCGGCACGGCGCACGGCCTCATCGGCACGCTGAAGCGCCTCTCTCATCCGCACGATATCGGATTGCCCTTCCTGCACCCTGATGGGGCTTGCCGGAGGATTCGCACCCTGAGGGGGAATCGGAAAAAGACCATTCGGCGACATGATGTTGTCCCGCTCCTGCAGCCCTTGCTGTTCGCTGGCCGAAACCGTATAACGCTTCACCTTGCTACGCGGACGCATCCCCACCGGGCTGACATTCAGCGTCTCCCGCGCATCATCGGCATCGGCGAAGAATGGGATCACCGGCGGGGCGGGCACCATACGCTGCAACGCCACCAGCGACCGCTGGTCGATCAGCACAGCCGGTTCGCTCACATTGAAGATGATCCGCTCATCGGGAGGATCGAACTGATGCATCTGGTCGCCGGTTCCCCCGAACGATACCAGCAGATAGGGGATCTGGTCTTCATTTCCCTCTCCCGGTCCCCCGGTTCCGCCTACCCCGATCTCTCCCCCGCCGAAGCTCCGCTGCACCGCCGCGATCTGCATGCGGGAGCGGTCCAGCCGCTCGCGGATCTCCATCGGCATATGGGGTGCCGCCCGTTCGAACGAGCGGATGACGCCAAGGCGAAGCGATTGCAGATCGGCGCGAAGCGCTATCCGCTCGTTGGAATACTGCAACAGCGAGGTACGCACCACCCGCTGGATGGAATCGAACATCGCCAGGGCGGGGGCATCGAACGAGAGGAGACGTTCGGAGATATCCTCCGGGGCATCGGCGTGTACTTCAAGCGCCATCGATGCCTTTCCCTGCGGCGCCAGGGTGATATAGCTCCCCTTGGTCGACTTGATGGGGAGCGTGCCATCCACGGCGAAGGCGAAAAGATCGGATGGGGTCATCGGCGACACCAGCAGATTGCTCGTATCCAGATCGATCACGGGTGCCGTGGCAGTTACCTCCGGCGCCGTCATGGTTCTGGATTGCGGAACGGGACGCGGAGAAGTGTTGCCGGCAACCGGGCGTGAGGGAGTAGCCACCGAGAGCACCATTCCAACGGCAACGGCAGCCACGCCGGCAACTCCGGCAAGCCCCCACGAACCCAGGGCCACGGCTTTCGAGTAGATAGCTTTCTCCGCAGCGGCCTCGATAGCCTTTCCGGAAAGTTTGGCAGAGAACGGAGCACCGCTGCTCCCCTCCAGAATGGAAGTCCCCGTCAGAACGCTTCCCGAGAGATCATGGACCGCCCGAATCTCGTTCAGGTATGCCCGTGCTCCCTCCGAACGCGTCAGCAACTGCTCCGCCTGTACCCGTTCGGTGGCGGAGATCTCGCCATCGAGGTACGCAGAGAGAAGCGTTCGTTCGGTATTGGAAAGGTTATAACTCATGATGACATTGAGCCTTCGTCTGCTACGGTCGATAATCTGTTGTGCACGTTCATTCTCAAGCCGGTTCCGAAGCAACAGAGAAGATCTGACGTCTGATGCCCGGCCGATGTTTTCGGTATGGTTAGCGTTACGATCATCCTACTTCCTCTCTCCCGGCAGCGTCCCATCATTGATATAGGGATACAGTGCCTCGCGAAGACGGTCACGCGCCCGGGCGAGCCGGGATTTGATCGTGCCGATCTCCACCTCGAAGATATCGGCCAGCTCCTTGTAGCTCAGCTCCTCCACCTCGCGCAGATGCAGCAGCATCTGGGTGTTGGAGGGGAGCCGCTTCATGGCCGAGCGGACGGCGCTGCGACGCTCGTTCCCCTCGATCTCCGGCTCCTCCTCCTGCGAAAGATGCGCGGCACCGTCGCTGGAGGAGAACCACTCGTCGAAGGAGAAGAACTTACGGAGTTTGGTCTTGCGAAGCTCGTCGCGGCAACGGTTCACCGTCACCGTATAGAGATAGGTGGAGAAGGAGGAATCCCCGCGGAATTTTCCGAGGGAAAGATAGACCTTCACGAAGATATCCTGGGCGAAATCCTCTATCTCCGCATCCTGCCCGAGTGTGGAGGCGATCAGGCGAACCACTTTCGCGCGATACCGCACCACCAGTTCGTTGAACGCAAGGGAACTCCCTTCCAGGCATTCACTCACCAGCTCGGCATCGCCAAGCGAGGCAACGCGATCCCGTTCCCGTACGGAATGGACCACCGGCCCATTCCCTACTGGCTGTTCGCTTCGGAACCCGTCTATATAGTCCAAAACAGCCGCGTTACCGGTGACTAGGTCCATGGATGGAATAGTTTACACATACAATCGCGCTTTAGGACGGAGCGGATGCAAAGATGTTCCACACCGATTTTCAACGGAACATCACGGCCATAGGCTCCGTCACAAGCTCCAAACGTGGAAAACAGCAGTCAGTCAACAAACGACCCTAGATCCAACAGGGAGGTACGCGCGATGAACATCAACAAATTGCTTCCAGTAGGGATAGCCATCCTTTCAGCCCTGCCGCTGGCAGCGCAGACAACCGAGACCCCGACTCCCCCTGCCCCGCCATCGGTAGCGGTGCCGCCGTTGCCTCCCCTGCCGCCGCTGGACCCCGCCGACATCGAAGCCGATGCACGGGAATTCGAGGCCGATGCCCTGGAATTCGAACTCGATGCAAAGGAATTTGAGCTGGATGCTAAGGAGTTTGAACTCGATGCAACGGACTTCCAGCTGGATGCGCACGACTTCGAGCTCGATGCCAGTGATTTCGAGCTGGACGCCAAGGAGTTCCAGCTCGATGCAACGGAGTTTGAAATGCTCCCGGAAGGAATCTCCATCAATACCATGGACTCGCTTCAGCACCAGATCCGCGAAGAGATCCTCAAGGTCCGCGAGAGCGCCCGGGCCGCGCGGGAAGTGCAGCGCGACGTGCGCCGTATCGAACGCGATATCCGCGTAAAAAACCGCGAACTGCGGAAGATGGAGTCCCAGATGAACGGCGATACCGCAGCGCTCCGGGAATCGCTCCTCCAGGCCGAACAGGCGCTCCAGAGCGCCCGCGAATCGCTGAAGCAGATCAACCCGAGCTTTTCCGCGGTCAATTTCACCCTCCCCAGTGTCAGGGTGAGCGTGGACAAGGATGAGAATGGAGAGCGGCATCATATCGTGGTGATGGGACATGGTGCTGTCCCGGACCAGTGCAAGAATATCTCGGTAGCCTGCAAGACCTCGCCATCGGCATACGGAGGGCAGAACAGCGAGACCATCGTTCTGGAAGGAAACCATCCGGGCAGCAACGATATCTGGAAGCGGGAAGATCGTGTGGTGGTGATCTCCACGAGCGACTCGGCGGAGCCTGCGGCTCAGGGAGGCCTCTCGGCAGGCTCCAGCCAGATCATCATCAGAAAGTTCAAGGATACCGACGGAGAGAAGAGCAGCAGGACGATCTATATCCGTTCGTTCAGCAGCGAAGGAACCGATCTTGCCGATTTCCCGGTTCCCCCTTCCCAGACCACGATGGCACCGTTCACGCTGGGAAACAACCTCATCCTGATCGGCAACGACTCGCTCCGCCTTCAGGATGGGTCCAACGAACAGATGCTCATCAAGGTCTATCACGACAGCAGCTCCCCGAAGGTGACAACGAGCATGGTGGTGATTACGATGGCACGCGGCAGGAAGGTGGATACCCTGAGCGGGGGCACCTCCGATGTGCCCACGGCCACTGAGATGGCGGCCGCATCGTCGAGCAGTGCCGGGTATACTCTGGAGGCCAATCGCCCCAATCCCTTCTCCGAATCCACCACGATCAATTTCGTGGTGCCGAAGGAGGAGCATGTCACCCTTACGGTGTTCGACGCTGCCGGCAAGCCGGTAAAGGTGCTGAAGGATGAGGTGGTCCCCGCCGGCACCCACTCGGTAACCTGCGACGCGCGCGATCTGCCGAGCGGTCTCTATCTCTACCGTCTGGTGGGAGGGAGCTTCTCGGAGACCAAGACGATGACGGTCACCAAGTAAGGCGTATCCGGCAGGATAATCATCAATGAAAAGGGGATGGCCGTACAGGCCATCCCCTTCGTGTATTCCAGACTTCCGCCGGCGGCCCCGGTGTATCAATGCTCCACAACCATCCGTCTGGTTGTCCGGCCGGATGGGGTGCTCAGCGTATAGAAGTAGATGCCCGACGGAACATCGGTGGCATCGAACCGGACGGTATGGTGGCCGGCCTCCTGTTCCTCTCCTACCAGCGTTGCGATGCGCTCGCCCAGAGCGCTGGTAACCACCAGTTCCACCCCGCCGGCCATCGTCACATCATATCCTATCGAGGTAATGCCCCGCACCGGGTTGGGATGATTCTGGTACAGACCAGTGCCGGCCAACTCATCACCTTCCCCGGTGCGCACCGAAGCAGGAGGAACGATAGACCAGAGAGCGTCGGAGACATCGCTTTCCCGGAAATCGTTCAGAATGCCCCAGACTTTCGCGTATTTATCGTTGGCGGCGGTAAGCAGCAGGGAGCCGTCGGCATTGAATTCCGCAGCCCCCACATCGGATGTATGCCCGCGCAACGTCTGCAGAAGCTCGCCCGTCGTGGCATTCCACAATCTGGCGGTGCCATCCCGGCCGGCCGTTGCTATCAAGGTCTGGCTGGGATTATAGGACACCCGCCAGATCCAATCCGTATGTCCGGTCATGGTGAAATACTCCTCTCCGGTCTCCAGATCCCAGACTTTAGCGGTATTGTCCCGTGATCCGGTGACCAGGCGTTTCCCATCGGGGCTGAAGCGGACGGAATGGACCTGATCGGTATGCCTGCCGAAGATGCGGATCAGAGCTCCGGTTTCGGCGTTCCAGAGCTTCACGGTCTTATCTCTGCTTGCCGTGGCAATCAGGCTGCCGTCCGGGCTGAACGTCACCGCATACACGCCATTGCTGTGGCCGGAAATCGTTCTCACCACCGAGCCATCGCTCACGTCCCAGATCTTCACCGTACGATCCTCGCTTGCCGTTGCCAGCAGCCTTCCATCGGGGCTGAATTCCACATACTCCACGCCGCTGGTATGGCCGGTAAGGGTGCGTATCAGCTGCCCATTGGCAGCGTTCCAGATCTTGACGTTACGATCGGCGCTGGCCGTGGCGATAAAGGCCCCATCATAGCTGAATGCCGCCCACCAGACATCGTCGGTGTGGCCGGCCAGAGAAAAGAGAAAGGCGCCGTCATCGGTGGACCAGACTCTGGCGGTGGCATCGTCGCTTGCGGTGGCGAACCGTTCTCCATCCTTGCTGAAGGCCGCGGCGTTGATCCAGGCCTGGTGCGCCTCGAACGAAAGCACGGTCGAGATAGGCTTCACCCCCGTGGCAACACGCATCAGACAGGAATTGCTGATGGTGCTGGGGACACGCCATGCATATCCCAATCCCACCGCCGCCTCGGCAACGCTGTTCCACTGCGCCCCGTTGTTGGTGCTGTACTGGAGCGTCACCGGCTCGGCGACAGCGGTTCCCTCCCACTCGATGATCGAGGTGGTCCCCGGCACCAGTCCCTCCCCTCCATTCGGTTTGAGAACTCGCAGCGGAGGACGGAAGATGGTGAATACCGTATCGGAGATATCCTCCTGATCGGTCGACTTGATATCCCAGACTCTCACGTAGGTATCCTGCCCGGCGGTGATGATCCGGTTCCCCGACCGGTTGAATTCCGCAGATTTCACATCACCGGTATGACCGGCGAACGTATGCAGGTGCATGGTTCCGGTGGTATACAACCTCATTTTTCCATCACCGCAGGCCGTCACGATCTGGCTCCCGTCCGGACTGAAGGAGGCGTTCCATACCCAGTCGGGATGAGTACCGCCGCCAAGCGTGTTCAGGTACACACCCTGAACCACACTCCAGACTCGTGCGCTCTTATCCCGGCTCGCGGTCACCAGAAGATTCCCATCGGGGCTGAAACGGGCCGAGTTGACCTGATCGGTGTGGCCAGTCAGGGTATGGAGAAGAATACCGGTCTCCGCATTCCAGATCTTCGCGGTGTTATCGGCACTTGCAGTGACGATCAGCCTACCATCGGGGCTGTACGATACCCCATTGAGCGCACCGGTATGGCCGTTCAGCACCTGGAGGCGCCCTCCGGTGCTTGCGTTCCAGATCTTGGCGATGCCGTCCTCGCCCGCGGTTATCACCTGGCTTCCATCGGGACTGAACGCCACCGAGCGGATGGCGACGCTATCACCCAGCGTATGCAGCAACGAGCCGGTGGAGGCATTCCAGATTCTTGCGGTATGATCGTCGCTTGCCGTTGCCACGAGCGATCCATCCGGGCTGAACGTGGCCCAGTTCACCGCATCGCTATGCCCCTTCAGGGAATGCACAAGCTCTCCGGTGGAGGTCCAGATCTTGGCGAGGTTGTCGCCCCCGGCGGTAACGAACTGCGTTCCACTGGTATTATAGACCGCCCCGTTCACCTCGCCGTTATGCACTTTCGTCGTCGTAATGGTCTCTTCGGCATTGAATCGCACGCGAACCAGGCACTGGGTGCTGGGCATGTTGGGCACATCCCATGCATACTGTCCCCCCTCCACCGTGTTGGCGATCAGCACCCAGTTGGCGCCGCCGTTGGGGCTATAGTGCAATGAAACCGGAGTATTCGATGGCATTCCCTCCCATGTAATCAGAGCGCTGGTCCCAACGTTCAACGTCTCGCCGCCGTTCGGGCGAATCAATCGCAGTCCCTGCTGCGCCTGCACTCCTGCCAGGGGAGCCAGAAGGAAGCAGGCCAGAATCGTTGCATGATAAAAGCGGTTCAGCATAGCAATACCCGCGGACTATGGAATAAAGTAAATGGTATCGTTTTCGGTCGGCTCTCTATAAACGGCAGCAGCCATGCGAAATCATGGCTGCCGTTCTCATACGCATCCGTACCGGATGGTTATGGCTTCAACGTTGTGGTGTACCGGGCCGGAAGCATTGCTCTACCGGTCCAGCATTTCGAACAGAGTACCGATCTGGCGCCAGTGCACCATGGTGGCATCGGCGGCGGTTGCCTCCTCGGCATACTTGTGCGGCTGATCATCCCCCTGATAGAGGATGGCCTTCATGCCCGCAGCCTTGGCGCCACGGATATCGGTTCGCTCGATATCACCGATATGCACCGCCCCCTCCGGCCTGCCCCCGAACGGCTCCAGGGCAAGGCGAAATGCATCGGGATGCGGTTTCGCCACCCCTGTCTCATCGCTGAAGATATAGGCACCAAAGTAGCGCGCGATACCGGCCGACTCCATCAATTCCCGGAGAATGGAACCGGGAGAGAAGGCCGTATCGGAAATCAGGGCCAGATCGGCGCGTCCGGCCAGATACTCCAGCCCCTCGGCCACGCCGGGAAGGAGCGCCGGGGGATGTTCGAGCACGCCACGGGCAAACCTATCGGCCACATCCAGCACGCTCTTCTCATCCAGCGCCACCTGCGCACGGCTGCAGATCTCCCGCACCATCTCCTCGGAAGTGGGGGTGCGCTGCCGGTTGAGCCAGTGATCGTCGAAATATTCCCAGATGGACTTGTACGATTCCTCCAGAAGCGACTCCTCGCAGGACAATCCCGCTCCCCCGATCGCCTCCCTGAGCGCGTCCAGGCGTGCCGTATTCCGGTGTGCTCCGCCGGCCGAATCGAAGAGAGTATTCCAGAAATCTATCGTGACTACGGTTATGGGCATTGAATCTTCGTTGACGGATATGATAAAGAGGATCGATGTCTGCTCCGGAACTCGTTCGCCGGCTACGCCACCTCGTAGCGGATCGTGGAGCCCCCCTGTTCCGAGGGGGGGGTGACGATCAGGCGCCTGGGGATACGCTCGCGAAGCTGTGCCACATGCGAGATGACGCCGATGGCGCGATGCTCCGAGCGGAGCCGTTCCAGGGAGCTCATCACCGTTTCCAGCAGATCGTTGTCCAGCGTGCCGAACCCTTCGTCCAGGAAGAAGAATTCCAGCGGCGAGCGCCCAAGCTGGATGGTCTCGGAGAGCGCAAGGGCAAGCGACAGGGAGACGAGGAAGGTCTCTCCTCCGGAGAGGGAACTTGGGGAGCGTTCGATCGCTCCGTTCCCGTTATCGCGGATGAAGAATCCATCTTTCGGTCTGGCACCTATCTCCAGGCGGCCCACGGTAAGACTCCGCAGCTGGAGCGTTGCCCGGCGGCAGATCTCCGAGAGGCGCTCGTTGGCGAGAAAATCGACGAAGCCATTGCCCCGCAGGTACTTCATAAGCTGGTCGGCGGTGGCAGCATTTTCGGCCCCCGCCACATCCTGCATCCGCACCCGGTTCCACTCGGCGTTCTTCTCGCGGCATTCGCGCAGGCGCTCCTGTGCGCCGCCAAGCCCCTTCATCCCTTCCTCATCGGCTGCCCGTGAGCGTTCCAGTTCCTCGCCGAGCCCCGACAGCTCCGCAGAGGAAATTTCCCTGCCGGCGATATTCTCCCGCAGCTCTTCCAGGCGGCGGCGGGCCTCATCCAGCTCCTTGCCTGCCCTGGCAGCATCGCTACGAAGCCGGTCCAGCTCTTCGCGGGGAAGCGCGGAGGCTTCCACTTCATCGGCCGAGGCAAATCCTCCCCCGCTGATGAGATCGCGCGATCTCTCCCCGGCCTCATCGCACGCCTTCTCCTCGCGGCAGAAATCCTTCCATAGATTGTCAACCCTCTCCGTTGCCGCCACCCCCGCCAGCACGGCCTCCTCGTAGATCTTCCGGGCGTCATCACGCTGGCGCTGCACCTGCAGCCGCTCCTGCTGGCGCAGGCCGATCAGCTTCTCCACCGGCGTTCCGCGTTCGGCTTCGGCCAGCACGGCATCCAGTTTCCCGGAAAGCTCCGAGCGCATCCGGCTGATCTCCGCCTCCAGGCTGCGGCGTTCCCCCTCGGCACGATCGCGTGTTCCCTCCTGCTCGCGTACCTGGCGGTCGAGCGCGGTAAGGCGTTCCCGTTCGCGCTGCGCCAGAGCGCGTTCGGTCTCTATCTGCGCGCGCAGCTCCTCCGCCCGGCGGTCGCGCTGCTGCATCGCCTGAAGCTCCTCTCCCAGATCCTCCATCCGGCGTCCGGCCGAGCGGGTTTCGAACGCATGGCGTTCGGCGGCCAGAGAAGCGTTCAGTTCACTAAATTTCCCGCGGAGATCGCCCAGCAGTCCCTCCCGGACGGCAAGATCGGCCTCGGCCCGTGTACGAATTCCGGCGGCGTCAAGGGCACGCGACCGGGCGGCGGCCAGATCATCCTCCAGTTCGGCAAGACGGATTCCGGAGCGCTCGATCCTCCCCTTCATCTCCAGATCCTGCTCGGCCAGGGAGGCTATCAGCTCCCGCAATCCGGCGATACCGGAAAGAGGGGAGTCGATCAATGTCTGAAGCACGGCGGCGGCAGCGGCTTCAGTTCCCGCTAGCTGCTCGCGAGCCCCCTCCAGCGCCAGCTCCGCCCCCTCCAACCCGGTTGCCGCAATCGCTATCGACTGCTGGACATCGCGGACACGCTCCTGCGATTCGCGCACTTTTCCATCCAGACGGGCCAGTTCGCGGTCCAGCTGGGCAAGCTCCGCGGCCTCGCCGTCCCCTCCATCGTACGGATCGGGATGATCGAAGGAACCGCAGAGCGGGCAGCGATCGCCATCATGGAGATGCTCCAGCATCGAGGCAAGGGCCAGGCGCTGGCGCGCATCCTCCCGAAGCGCCGCCACGGCCTCGCGCTCCCCCCACAGCAGCGATTCATAGGATGTGGATTCCTTCAGGCGGACATCCAGTTCCTGGAGCGTTCTGCGGGCACCATCCGCATCGGAGCCTTTTTTCGCCAGGGTCGTGCGAAGATTGCCGGCCTCGCGCTCGAACCCTTCAAGCTCGGCCAGTCCATGATGCAGGATTGCGGAACGTTCCCGGAGCGTTTCACGTGCGGCGTGCGTATGCTCCAGTTCCCCTTTCAGAAGATCACGTTCGGCGGCCAGGCGCCCGGCAGCCGAACCGGCCTCCTCCTCCTGCTCCCGGGCATCGCGCACGGCAGCGGCAAGCCCTTCACGCTCTTCCGATAACGACCGGATCTCCGATTCCTTACCGGCTATCTCCTCATCGAACCGTCGTATCTCGCGGATCAGCAGATTCAATTCGCCGATAAGCTGGCGCTCGCCGCTGGAAACATTCTGTGCCGCCAGTTCCCGCTCGGCGGCGGCGAGCCGTTGCTCCACCTCTTCCAGCATGGCAGCGGCGCTATCGCGGCGCACGGCGATCTCCGCGCATCGCTCGCAGGCGGCGGCATGATCGGCCTCGATCCGCTGTAATCGTTCCCGGCTCTCCAGCAGAACCTGTTTGCCCTCCCGTACCCGGCCCAGCACTTCCAGTTCCGCACCCAGCACGTCGTAGCGGGAATCGTACAGTGCCGATGCTCCATCCAGCCGCTCGCGAGCCGGTGCAAGCCGGGCTTCCGCCGCGGTTCTGGCGGCAAGGGCCTCCGCATGGCGCAGCTCCGCATCCTTGTAGCGCAGCCGGGCATTGCGATACGCCTCGATTGCGGGAAGAATGGCATTGCTCCGCTCCGCCAGCGCGATTCTCCGCTGCATCTCCTCCAGCTCCCCTGCGCGGGAGCTGCGGTCGGCATCCGACACCAGCAGCAGCCGGTATTCCTCCAGATATTCCCGGAGCTGGGCCGCCTCCCGGTATCTCCCCTCCGCTTCGGCCAGACGGGCACGGGCGGTACGCTGCTCTTCGGTTGCCCTCACCAGCGCATCCCCGGCCGCAGCCAGGGCGGCATCATCATAGGCACGCAGATGCTGCAACTGCCCCTCCACCTCGGCGCGGGCGCTCGCCAGCTCCGAGGCACGCTCGCGAAGCAGGGAGGTAAGCCGGTCGCCGAGATCATGCAGGCCGAACAACCGCTGGAGCACGGCCCCGCGCTCTCTGGTTTCCAGTCCGAGGAACTCGGCAAATGCTCCCTGCGGCAGGACCACGGCGCGAAGGAAATCCTCCACGTTGATCCCGACGATATCCTGCACGCTCTCCTTCAACTCCTGTTTCTTCTCGGCGATGGGCACCGGAATCCCGTCGGTATACTTCAGCAGCCGCATCCGCTTGGTTTCTATCCCCCCGGTCTTGTTCCGTCCCAGAACCCGGTCGATGGTATAGCGGTTACGGCCCCCGTTGCTCCCGATCTCGAACGTGAAGTTGACCGTGCAGTTCGGCTCCCTGACGTTGATGATCCCCTGGGTTCCTCCCGGAGCACGGCGCACCTTTCCGTACAGGGCCAGGGTCATGGCGTCGAGGATGGTCGATTTACCGCTGCCGGTAGGACCGAAGATGCCGAACAGCCCGCCGATCAGCAGGCGATCGAAATCGATCGACACCCGGTCGCGGAAGCTGTTGAGTCCTGATATCTGAAGATGAAGAGGCTTCATAACACCTGCGGTACATGAGGGAGGGTGAGTGGCCGTAAGAATGATGATTCCGTAGACCTGCGAACAGAGATAGACCGGGAACGGCGACGATCAGCGTTTCGTGCCGGACCCGGCATCGCTCCGGTCGCCGGCGGCAAGTTCCAGAAACAACCGGAGCACGGCATCGTTGCAGGGCTCGTTGAACCGTGATGCCACGAACCGGCGGAACTGTTCCTCCAGCGGGAGGTGTGCTATGCCGACCGCCGCTTCGGCTTCATCCTGCTGCTCGATCCGGTAACGGCTGTTGCAGAAGACGATGCCGGGATGGGCCTTGCGGAGATTTCCCATATAGTCCGGGGGAAGGGGATCATCGAGCGTTACGGTGATGGAGAGCCAGTTATCACCGTGGAGGGCGGCAAGACGGGATTCCAGTTCCGGCAGGCCATCCACCGACCATTGGCGGAGGATGCGCCCGCTGCCGAGCGGGATGGAGCGATGGGTGCATCCGGTGCCGTCGCATTCTATCACCGTTACCGATTTCTCCTGCTCCGCCTCGCTGAAACTGTACTGAAGAATCGATCCGGAGTAGCGTACCGGGAGTTCATCCCGGCCAAGGAGCGTCTGCGGACGATGGAGATGTCCCAGCGCCACATACGAGGACTCCGGAGGGAAGCTGAGAGGATCGACCGTATAGAGCCCCCCCACCTGGATGGGGCGTTCCGATTCGGATTCGGCCCCGCCGGCCACGAACAGGTGGCTGGCAACAAGATTGGCCTCGCCGGGGAGAAAGCGGCGTTCCCCCTCCTCCATGAACCGCCGTACCCGCCTGTTGTAATCGATGGTGGCCTGGCGCTCATCCTCTATATCGGCCGTCAGAAGCTCTCGCAGCCGCGATTCCGACGGATACGGGAGCGCCAGGAGGGTAAGAATCCGTCCGGAGGCGGGAAGCCGCAGGCGGATGAAGGATGGATCGGACTCCACGCACGCCACCCGGTCGTGGCCGTTATCGTAGAGTGCGGGGATATCCTTTGGATAGCCTATGGTGGTTATCCCGAGGGCACGCGCATAGGGATCGGAGGCGATGAGACGATCGGGGCTGTCGTGGTTGCCGGCGATAATCACCACACCCCGCCGCCCGCCATCGGAGAGGCGGATCATGGTCCGGTAGAAGAGCGCTTCGGACTCGGCGGGAGGGTTGTAGGCGTCGAAGATATCGCCGGCCACCAGCACCACGTCGATGCCCTCATCATCGGCGATGCGGCAGATATCATCCAATGCCTGCTGCTGTTCATCGTGCCGGCTGCGCCCTTCGAGTTTACGCCCGAGGTGCCAGTCGGCGGTGTGTAATATTCGCATTGCTCTTCCGGAACGCCTGAACTATACCCTAGATCATACCCTTATCTCCGGCAAAATAGCGATATGCGGAGATGGTAGGCAATCGGCAGACGGTTTCCCCGGAGAACAATTACGATAAAACGATCAGGGTAGTCTAAAAACGGAATGGCCGCACGTCGAGCATGACGTGCGGCCTGCCTCAGCATAGGAGAGGTTCCGGTAAACTGTCGGTATGGCTCAGTTACTTCTGCTGCACCACCCAGGCATCGGAAAATCCGGCATTTTTGGCCTTTGCCTGGGCATCACTGCCGGTTCCGGCGGCCGTGAAGCGTATACGGAAGAAAGGGGCACCGTTCTTTTCGGAGCGCACGATCTGCACATTGGAGATCCCTTTTTTACGGAGTTTCCTGGCGATAAGGTTCGCTTCGGATTCATCCGATGTGGCGCGCACCTGCACGATATACTTCCCGGCGGAAGCGGAGGCCTGCTCCTTCTTCTGGGCATCGGCTCCCTTCTCCTCCTTCTTCGCGGCCAGTTTCTCCTCCTTCTTCGCATCGGCTTTCGCCTTGGCGGCATCTCCGGCCGTCACCGCCGCGGCCGGGGTACGGGAGTTCTCCGGAGATTTTTTCGCCGGAGTTTCCGCCTTGGCGGCCGGCTTCTCCGGGAGGTTCGAGGCCGCCGGACTCTTCGCCGGAGCGGGCTTCGGAGCCGGGTTCTCCCCCTCGGCAATATCCATTCTATCCTCTACCGCGTAGCGATCGTACCGTGCCGCCAGCGCCGAATCGAGGTTGCCGCCACCGGAATCGGCGGCCATCCCGGCCGATGGCAGTGCCGACCGGGTATCGGGCAGCGCTGTCTGGGGACGTTCGGTAACCGCCGAGGGGCTTACGGTCCTATCCACCCCTTCGTTCCTGTTGGAGAAGAAATCGGAGAGATACCCGCTGCCGCCGGCATACAGGGCTATTCCCACCGCAGTTCCCAGCACCACTGTCAGGGCGGCGGTAGCTCCCTTTCTGAAGCCCCCGGTTCCCCGCTCGCGGTGCCGGCGTGCGCCGGTCCAGTTATCGCTGGCGATCCTTGGGCTTGCCGCGGTTGCAGCGGCATCCCAGACATCCTCCCGGGTGGCGTCGCCGGAAACAGCTCGTGCAGCCCTCTCTCCCGATTCCGGCCCCTTCCACTCGTAGCCGGCAGGAGCCGGGTTCTGCGCCGGAGCGCCGGAGCGGGGTGCGGCCGGTGGTTCCCCGGCCGGTTTGAATTGTTCCAGAGAGGTCACCGGGCGAAGCCTGGTAGCATCCTTCCCCTCATCGCCGGAGGCGGCGGCCGCATACGTAGAGGAGGCACGATCGGCCGGGGGTATCACCAGCCGGGTGGCGCGATAGCCCTCCGGTACGGCCGGGATTCCGGTCTGGCTGCCCCCTTCCTCCGGGCCCAGTTCCGGCATCGGAATGGGGGAGGCTGCGTCGGGATCATGGACCGGCTGCGGGGCACCGTAGGCGAGCTCGTGACCGGCACGCCATTCATCATCGGCGGCACCGGCAACCCGGGCGCCATTTCGTTCCACCGCTCTGGTCATCACCGTACGGAGTCTTGCCCCATCGCGGCTCATGGCGGATGTGGCAGCCCCGGCACGCTCGGCGGCACGCGGGAACGCCGGACGTGAGAGATCGCGCGGTTCATATTTCTGCTCGGCCTGTTCCGGCACGCGGCCAATCCGAGTGCTTCTATCGTCGCCGTGCGGCGGCCCTGGCATCTGCTCTGGTTCCATGGTAAATTCCTCTGCTCCAGTATGATGTACACAATACCAGAGGGGTTGGGTTCGCCCGTGAATAGGCCGGGGTGCTGGATTGCTCCGGCCGGTATTCCGGCGATCCTGGAGGATGCGGTCCGAAACTGGAACCGCATGGTCTGGACCCCCGAATAATTATCAGTACGTTATCAATATCGAATCCCGATTCCCACCGCCCCGAATAATCCCCGTTCCCGGTACCCCGGCCACAGTTCATAGCGGGTATTGCTCAGATTATTGAGCTCGAGCGATATATCGAACAGGGAGCTTATTCTGTAGCGCCCTTTTATTCCCACCAGAGGAACCGCATCCATCACCGCTCCATTGATGGTTTCCCGTTCTCCGATATATCGCGCTGTTGCCGTAATCGTCAGTGGAATTGCCGCAAGACGTTTCGTGACCATCACTTCGGCATCCCATTTCGGAACGTAGGGAATCGTCGTTCCGGTTTCTTCGAGCCTGCTTTCCATGAAGGTTGCCATAGTGGCAATCATTGCGCTGGGATCGATTTCCCAATACAGATCCCCTGTGATTTTCGTGATCGTCGCCTCTTCGTAAGCAGGAGCGAACAGGGCATTATCGGTATCACGGAAATAGGCATACCGGTCGTAATCGCTCCGGGCGCCGGTCACTCGCAGGCCGAAGGCTTGCGCGGGCTCTATCCGGATGGTTGCCGTATATCCCAACCCTTCCACCTCGTGCTGCACCTGCGGGCGGGCTATCACATAGGGGTTCATCTCCAGAAAATTCTGAAGATTGCTTCCGCTTATTCCCCCGGTAATTCCGGCACCAAGCGTAATTCCGCTCAGGGGGAAGAAATTCACTTCCGCCAGCGGAGCGATTTTCACCGTGGTATTTCCATCGGAATTTTCTCCCGCGCCGGCGGTAAATCCTCCGCGTAGAGAAAATGCCGATGTGGAATATTTTGCATATCCCCCCAGCCGCCCAAGGCTGATCGATTTATCATCGAGATAGGTAAGATGCAGATCGGCATCGCCGCCGACGGTAAGCCCCATGTAGGGGGTGCGGATGCTCAGGCTGCCATCGAACGATTGCTCCCCCACCTCTCCGGTATCGGTAAGGGCAAGCTGCCGGTAGGCGCCGTTCAGCTCGAACGTCGTACCGTCGTAGCTGTTCTGTCCGTTCATCCCGATATCCCATCCGGCCACGGCACGCTCGGGCGCGTCTGCCAGGGCATACCGGCGGTACTTCTGGGAACGGTATTCCACCTCGGCCCCCATATGCCCGCCGCTGAAGATCCCATACCCCTCGTCGATGATATATCCCCCCTTGGCTCCGGCAAGCAGATCGAGCCGCGAGGCATTATCGACGAAACCATCGGTGGTCTGCGCCGAGAGATGGGCAGAATAATCGTACGGCCAGGAACTTCCGGTGGCACCGGCACGGAGACCGGCGGTCATATACATCCCGAAGCTTCCTTCGGCGTAGATGGGGCGCGTTGGCCTGGGAGAGCGTTCCGGCTCGGCATATCCCCGCAGAGGAAGTCCCTCCATCTCCCGTTTATACGGGTTCATGGCCTGCAGCTGCTCGGCAGTGATCGGGGGCGCCGGCGGTGCCGGGCGCTTGCTCTGCACCGGCTGTTCGGTTCCCCCTCCATCGGCCGTCTGCTGCGCCAGATCAGCCGGCCCGCTCTGATCCGCCGGCTCGGTAACGGTTGCCCCGGTGCGAGCGGTAGTGGGGGCACGGCGCGCATCGGATGATGTGCTCCGGCGCGGGCCGGAGGCCGCCGATCTGGAGCTGCTCTTCTTCTGCACCTGGGTCGTTTTCCCCTTCTTCTGGCTCTGCCGCTTGCTTCGTTGCGCGTCGGCCTCGGAAGCGGCCAGCATCATCAGGCACGCAGCGATGCATCCGGCACGTACCAGATTCCTCTCATGCGATATGAGCTTCATCATCCCCTTCATAGCTTGCTCAAGGCTTGTATATGTTGCTCGGCCTGTTTTCTCAGGGTTTCATCGCAGTAGAAGCGGAGAATCCTCTCGTACGCCGATCTGGCTTTCTCCGGCGCTCCCATCCGCTGGTACGCCTCGCCGATAGCCAGCACGGCACGGCTTGTCAGCGAGGTCTCCCCCGTGAACCGGGTGCTCAAATCTTCCAGCATATCCACCGATTCCTGCAACCGGCCACCATCGGCCGCCATGCGGGCCAGCAGAAATGCCGACTCCGCACCGAGCGTATCGCTACGGCCGGCAAGAGCCCGAAGCATGGTAACGATCGTATCGCGCCGCCCGGCAGCGGTATCCACCTTTGCCAGCCCCAGCCACGACCATTGCGCCACCGTACTGTTGGGAAAGCGGGTCACATTTTCATAGAGGATGCTCCCGGCAGTATCCCGCATCCCGGCCGCGGCATAGAGCTCCGAGAGATGGAGCCGGGCACGAACCGATTCGCTGCTATCGGGATAGGAGGTCCGCACCTGCTCGTAGTAGGCGCGCGCCATCGCCGAATCTCTTCCGGCCAGCCCCGCCTCTCCCAGCGCCAGAAGCGCACCGGGAAGGAATCGCCCGTCCGGGTAGCGTTCCACGAGGAGACGGAGGGTATCGACCGCGGCCTTGAGATCCCCCCCGGCCAGATGGCTCCGGCCGATACCCAGCAGGATCTGCTGCCGGCAGACTCCCTCGGCGGCTCCCTGTTCCAGCATCCGGTACTCCCGGAGCGCTTCGGAAGGATGATAGGTCTCCAGATACACCCGCGCGCGTGCCATTGCCAGGAACTCCTCGCCGCTTCCGCATTCAGCGGAGCGCCCATCGTTCTTCCATGCGGCAACCGCATCGCTTATCCCCCGCCCCGCGCTCTGCGCGGCGCTGTTCTTGGGAAAGCGCTCCGCGATAATGGAATAGGCACCGGCGGCACCCTGAAGATCACCCAGCTTGAGATAGGCATCCCCCAGCGCGCCATACGTAGCCGGAAGCAACTCCTCTCTGACGCCCCGGCCGAGCAGCGGCTTCAGCACCCCGACCGCCTGAGCATATTCCGAGCGGCGAACGGCGATTTCCCCGCGGCGATAGAGCGCATCATCGGCCAGAGTCGTGGCCGTATTGCAGGTGGCGAAGTTCCGGAAGAGGGTATCGGCCACCGCCAGATCGCCGAGCTGCATATAGGCCAGCGCTTCCTGATAGGCGGCGTGGGTGCTCTCCTGGGCTGTGGGATTCATCTTCCGCACCTGGCTATAGGCCCGTGCGGCATCGGCATACTGTTTTGCCAGATAGAACCCGTCGCCGCGGCGGAGCTGTGCCTCGGCCACGTACCCGGATGTGGGAAACGCCTTGATGAGCTGCGAGAAGGAGGCATCGGCGCGATCGAACCGCCGTTGCCGGAAATGCGCCCATCCTGTGGTATACATCGCATCGGCCACTCTGGGAGAGCCGGGATACTGTTCGATCAGATCCTCCATCACATCCACGGCCCCTTTATAGAGGCCCGACTGATAGTGCGATTCCCCCAGCCAGTAGAGCGCCTCATCGCGGCCGGTATGAGCCGGGTACTGATCCAGAAACCGGTTGAGCGTCGTGATCGCCTCGGCCGAGCGGTTGGTTCGCGCCATCGTGATACCGCTCAGCAGCTTGGCTTCGGCCAGTTCCGGCCCTTTATATTCCTTGAACTTCACGGACAGTTTTTCAGCGGCATCGAACGACTCGATAGCTCTGGCCGGTTCCCCGCCCCCAAGCTCCACCACCCCTTTTATCATATAGGCGCGGATGCGGGTCCGGTCATCCTTTGCCAGAATGATGGCCCGGTTCAGCACCGCAGCCGCGGCGGGATAATCCTTATTCCGGTAGCGGATCATCGCCAGTTCCACCAGAGCACGATCGTTCATCAGGTGAAGGCTGTCGCCGCCGATCGACTCGAAGATCGTGGTGGCCTCCTCGGTGCGTCCCAGACCGCGCAGGGCTATGGCCTGGTTGAACTCCGCACGCTGAAAGACCGCATCGCTGGTATCATCGGCCACCAGACGGGAATAGATGGCAAGCGCCGAATCGTTCCGTCCCGCCGACTGATAGGTATCGGCCAGCCCCAGAAGCCCCGTGCGCCGATAACGCTCGCTTCCGTTCATCAGCCCCACGAATGCCGCTTCGGCAGCGGAATGATTCCCCAGAGCAATCTCTATCTCCCCGCGTAGAAGCATGCAATCGGCGCGGATGGCCTCGAACCTGCTTTTTTCCAGACCGGCAGCCGGGGCACTGTAGAGATCGCGCTCTATTCCCGCCAGCTCATCCTGGGCGTCACGGTAGCGGCCCAGGCGCGCCAGGCTCTGTGCGCGATGGTTCCGCGCTTCGAAATACAGCCGCCCGGCCCCCTTGCGGATAATCCGGTCGTAATGGTCAATGGCCCTCTCATAGTTTCCTTTCATCTCGGCTATTTCGCCGAGCATATAGAGGGCATCCACTTCGCGGGGATTGCCGGGATAGGTGTCGAGGAAATCTTCCAGCAGAGCCACGGTCTTTTCAACCGGCTGCTCTCCTTCCAGAGCATGCGTATAGGCTATCAGGTAGAGCGCGGTCCCTGCCACCCGTTCCCCCTCGGGCGTGTGCTCGGCGCTCCCCTTGATGATGGTCTCATCGAAGTAGATGCGGGCCTTACCGTAGGCACCATTCCGGATGGCGATGATTCCCTGGTTCAACAGGGCCATCGTTGCCGAGGAGGTGTTCGGGTATTGCTCGGCCACCTCGCTCATCATGAAGCGGGCCGGCCCCAACTGTCCCAGTTCAATCCGCTGCTCCCCATGCCAGAGAAGTGCCTCCGGCGCCCAGGAGGTTGCTCTGTCTATTGCGGGGAGATCGCCTGGCAGCACCCCCCAGGAATAGCTCCCGAGCAGGTCGCTTCTATCGAGATACATCTCCCCGATTGCCTCCAGACGGCTTTGCGCATGGAGGGTACTGACGGCGGCGCTGCCCATCATAAGCAGCACGATCGTCAAGCCCCTTCTACGTAGCGGGGATATATATATATGGTCAGAGTATATGCGCATCAACACAGCCTTACTTTAAAGTAACATCTGAGTGTGGATAAATGCAAGCAGCGATAGCAGTTATATGATCCGGTTAACGATTTACTTTAAGGTAGATATAAAAAGAAAACACAGACAGAAGGCTGCCTGTGTTACGTCTGTGATCCTGCAATGAGCGCCCTGCAAGGCGATACCTAGCGGAACAGCTCCTTGATCATTCCCCAGGATTTCCGCACGCTCGAGACTTCATGCGTGATGGAGATAGCCGGAGAGTACTGATAGAAGGAAGATCCCACCGCTTTTACCCGGTAGGTAAACCGCTTGCCGCTGCTGGACTTGAAGAACGCGCCATCATCCACATATCTGTAGGCATTGGAGGTTCCACGTGCATCCAGGCGAATCAGTTTCCGGAATTCGGTGATCTCATCGCTTCGCCGTTCTACTTCGAAGCCCTGGATACCGCTCTCATTAAGGGTTTCCCACTGCAGCAGGATTTCCTCGCCATACGGGGTAGCCTTTACCGAGCCGAACACTCCCTGAATAGCCGTCGTGGAATTGGATCCGAAGATCATCCACACCCCAATGAGCCCGATGAGAGAAAAAACGATCCTCTTCATGTAGCAATCGAGATTAAAAAACGCATAATCTATCTTGCATAGATTTAGCGGATTGCAATGTTACGAGGTTTATAGTATCCCTGCAAGATCAATCTGTGGGATACATGCTGCGGCAGCTCCCCGTTTCTACCCGCCCTGCTGATACTTCAGGACAGGTTTTCTGTCACAGTCCCCTTTATAAATAACGGTATCGGGCACACTCGTATCACGATTCCTCGTTCAAGCTTCCCTCTTTCCTCCGCTCCCACCCTCTTCTAACCACTCTTGCATGCTCACCACGAAACCTCCCGAACACCGCTGTCGATAGTATATGCTATTCCTATACGATGCAAGTCATCCCGAAAGCAGAACACCATGAGCTTCCGGAGAGGCTACAGGCAGAAAGCAGGCTACAAGCAGAGGCAAGGTATGATGGCCGGCATCGTTTGGCTTGGGAAGACCGCTACGTTTATGGAGAGGCATCTTACGGAGCGGCGAAGCATAATGAGAGAGAGATGGTAGCGGCCGTTGCCGGAGAGTGATGTAAAGCTCAGCAGAAAATCATAGAATTGTGGGGAGGGTTATGAGGTGCCTGGGTACAATTATCACTCTTGATCCTACTGTCCAGGAAATCGACGGAGATAACGAACAGCTATGGGACAGATACCGGAAGGTAGAGCCAACATCCATCCAGCAGTACGATTTCTGCTACTGGCATGTCTGTACGGTGGATTCCAGGTCCTAACGGACACCCCTTTTCTTCGGGCAGTTCTTGAAGGTCTTCTCTTCGCGGCACTTTGGTCCCTCTTCGAATGGCTTGTACGGCGCTCCCGGAAGAACTCAGGTGGATGGTGAGAAATCGGGATTGAAGCTTTACGTACGGGCTTATGGTGAACTTCACGATTGGTACTGGTGGGCGTTCTCTCGATAGTACGGAACGCCCATTCTTATGTATAGAGGGAGAGATTCTGAGTATCGCTGTTAGATGTTGTGGTAATAGAGTAGCAATGCTCCAGTCACACCCGATCGGAGGGAAACCAACCGCCATCGCCCAATCCAGGTTCAGCGAGCCTTTTCCTTTGCAGCGGGTTCCACAATGCTAATCGATGTTCAGTTCCAATCCGTCGTAGGCCAGATGAACACCTTCCGGTAGCGTAGGCTCCACATCGGCATGCTTGATATCGTGGGCGATATGGGTGAAGTAGGTGGTAGTGGCTCCGATACGTGAAACGGCCTCGATTGCTTCGGTCAGGGAAAAATGGGTGGGATGCGTGGTGAATCGCAGTGCATCCAGTACCAGCGTTTCCACTCCCTGAAGCCTTTCCATAGCCATATCGGTGATGACGTTGCAATCGGTGCAGTAGGCGAACGAGCCGATACGATAGCCGTTCACCCTCATGCTGCCATGCTGAAGATGGAGCGGAATCAGCTCCAGTGAGCCGATGGTAAAGGGATCATCCAGAATCGTATGGACATCGATCAGGGGAACACTGCTACCGACGGTGATATTCTGGCCGAACGCATAGCTGAATACCATCTGCATGTTGCGGAGGGTTTCCGGCATCATATAGACCGGGATCGGCCGGCGCATCTTGAAGTTGAACGCACGCAGATCGTCGAACCCGGCGATATGATCGAAATGGTGATGGGTATAGACCACCGCATCCAGCGAGGTTATTCCCTGCCGGAGACACTGCTGGCGAAAATCGCTCGAGGTATCGATCACCACGCTCTCCTCCCCGTTCCTGATCCATATGGAAGGCCGGAGGCGTTTATCGCGAGGATCGTCTGAGAGACAGGTCGCGCAGCTACACGCGATCGTGGGTACTCCGGAGGATGTTCCACTCCCCAGAAAGGTTACGTTCATTCTTCTTCCAATTATTCCCTGATGGGTCCTGGCAGCACACTTCCGCATTGCCCCTTCCTCCGCCCTCGCTCTAGAGCTCGCGCGCCATGCGCTGTTCCAGAATCTTCGTTATCTCAAGGCCATCCTTCAGCGGAGTAAGACGGAGCCCCAGGCTTGTCTGTGCCTTCAGGCTTATCAGACCTGACCGGAGCGGACGCCGTGCGGGCCGTTGCAGATCGGCGGACGTTACCGGAATAAGCTCCGCGGCGCTGATACCATATGCCGCAGCGATTGCCAGCGCGAAATCCCATCGCGAGAGAAGATCGGGACCGGAGATATTGATGATTCCACGCAGCTTCTTATCGATCGCGCGGATTATGCCGTACGCAACATCATCGAGAAGGGTTGGATTGCCGAATTCATCAGTGACCACCCGAACGGTATCACGGGCCATCAGAGCATCCACCAGCCATTGCACGAACGATGGCCTCCCTCCTCCCGATTCCCCATACAGCCACATCGTTCTGATGATCGTATAATCGATACCCAGCTTGATGCAGGTGTTTTCCGCTGCCAGCTTGGTCTTCCCGTAATAATTGATCGGATTGGGGGTGGATGTTTCCAGATAGGGTCCATCCGCTCCATCGAAGATATAATCGCTCGACACCTGCACCAGCTTGAGCCCATGCGTTTTACACTCCCCAGCCAGGGTCTCTACCAGCCCCACATTGGTATTCCAGGCTTCGGCCCGCATGGTTTCACAGGCATCCACATTGGTCATGGCGGCAACATTGACGATCACATCCGGACGCCATTCCTCCTGTTCGAACAGTGCCTTCCAGGCAGCCTTATTGCCGCTCTCAAAGGGAAGTTCCACGTGGTTGGAACCTACCTTTCTGCGGGTAACGCAGATCAGCGTCCAGCTTGTCTCCTTTCGCACAATCGACTGGAGTTTTTCCCCCAGACTTCCCTCTGCTCCTACGATCATCAACTTCATACGTTTATCTCTGACAGGAATGGAATTCACGCTGGTTCAATGACTTGACGAAAAGTTCCACGTGAAACAATACGGCGATTACGGCTCTTTTTCGAAGATAATTTCCGATCCGACCACCAATACGGGGAAGACTGAAAGTACAACGGATTAGCGAGAGAGCCGCTATATCCCCTGAGGAAATTCTGTAGCGGCTCTCTGAATGTTCTCCTGCATGTCGGTCCCGTTCATTCACTCTCTAGCGAATATAAAGGGTCAGAACGGAGAGATCGGAACGGCTTACGCCGGCGATGCGGCTGGCCTGCCCCAAGGACCGGGGACGTACCTTCGTCAGCTTCTCCCTGGCCTCCGATGAAAGCGACTGGATGCGGTTATAATCGATGGCAGGGGGAATCAGGGTATTCTCCGATGCAGCAAAGCGCTCCACCTCTTCCATCTGCCGTTTGATATACCCGTCGTACTTGGCGATGATATCGATCTGTTCCGCAACATCCCGGTTGGCGAGGATGGTATGCAACGGATCATCCCGGTCCACCAATGCCAGCACATCTTCTACGCCCGCCTCAGGACGTTTCAGGAACTGCCAGGCACGTGTCGCCTGCGAAGCATCAGCCGGCAGCACCGACCGGTTCCGGAGCAGTTCCACAGCAGCATCCACCCCCTCCTGCTTTCGGCGGGCTCGTTCCATCTGAGACTCCCCTACAAGACCGAGCTGGTAGCCCAGATGGGTCAGCCGCAGATCAGCGTTATCCTGGCGCAGCAGAAGACGGTATTCAGCGCGCGATGTGAACATCCGGTACGGCTCCAGGATCGTAAGGTTTACCAGGTCATCGATCAGAACCCCGATATAGCCCTGGGAACGACTGAGGATGAAGGCATCCCGTCCCTGTGTGCTCAACGCCGCATTGATGCCAGCAATCAGTCCCTGAGCGGCCGCCTCCTCATATCCGGAAGTTCCATTCACCTGTCCCGCAAAGAACAGACCTCCCACCAGCTTGCTCTCCATGGTGAGATGAAGCTGATACGACGGGAAGTAATCATATTCTACCGCATAGCCATAGCGAAGGATCTCGCACTGCGCCAGAGGGGGTATGCTCCGCAGTCCTGCCAGCTGCACTTCCTTGGGCAACGAGGTGGAAAAACCATTCACATACACCGAATCCGTATCCAGTCCTTCTGGTTCCAGAAAGATCTGGTGGCTCTCCTTCTCCGCGAAACGATGGATCTTATCCTCTATCGAGGGACAGTAGCGGGGTCCGGTTCCAGTGATACGCCCGGTAAACATCGGCGAATCGTCGAAACCGGTTTTGAGAATCTCGTGCGTTTCAGGGGTTGTAGAGGTGAGATAGCACTCTATTCTATTCTCTACCGATGCTGTGGAACGTGAAAACGGCTGCGGATTACGATCTCCTCCATCAGCATCACAGAGCGAGAGGTCCAGCGACCGGCGGCTGACCCGGGGTGGTGTCCCGGTCTTGAGCCGGCCGGTCACAAATCCCACATCCCGCAATGATCCGCTCAACCCCTCGGCAGATGCCTCCTCCACTCTTCCACCGGCGGTCTGTTCGGCTCCGGTATGCATACGGCCACAGAGAAAGGTTCCCGAGCAGATAATGAGCGCCGAGCAGGAGATATCGGTCCCATCCCCCAGACGAATACCTGCCACACGGCCATCTTCCAATCGGACATCCTCAACCATCCCCTCAAGCAGATCGAGGAGCTCTATCTCCTTCAAGCGATTCTGGGCATAGAGAGGATAGAGATCCTTATCGTTCTGCGACCGTGGCGACCACATCGCCGGCCCCTTGGACGTTCCCAGCATCTTGAACTGTATGCCGGAGAGATCCGCCAGCCGCCCCATCTCCCCTCCCAGAGCATCTATCTCGCAGACAAGCTGTCCCTTCGCCATTCCGCCAATGGCGGGATTGCAGGAAAGCCGTCCGATAGCAGAGAGATCAGCCGTCACAAGGAGGGTCCGGCATCCCATACGGGCGGCTGCCGAGGATGCTTCGATCCCCGCATGCCCGCCACCGATGACAATAACATCGTACCTCAACATAGACAGATAGAAAGTTTCACGTGGAACATGAAGTCATTTACCGATGCAGAATGACGAAAAAAGGGTATTCAGCACATCATCGTTCACTACATCACCGGTGAGTTCCGAGAGGGGGCGAAGCAATGTACGGAGGTCATCGGAGAGCAGCTCGGTATCGGAGAGGGATGTATAGGAGATACCTTCCAGAGTGTGGCGCATCGAGTCGAGCAACAGGAACTGACGGTGATTGAGCAAGGCTATCGATTCGGAGAGCGCCGAGGTATATCCCTGAAGCAGATGATCCAGAATTCCCTTCAGGGAATTGCGGTCCCCCACCGAGCAGGCCAGGGAGCCATGATTTCCCATGGAACGAAGATCGGACTTTGTAAAAACCGGCGTGCAGACCGTAGCGGGGAACTGTTGCTGCAAATGAGCCATCTCCTGGAGCTCGGCAGTGATATGGGCCTCATCCACCCCATCGATCAGATAGAGCAGATGATCGGCCGTGGCAACCAGATCGATGGCCCGCGCCACCCCCTCGGCTTCCAGGAGATCGCTTGTGGAACGCAGGCCGGCAGTATCCACAAAGCGGAACTGTACGCCGCCGTATGCCACGGGCTCCTCAAGATAATCGCGGGTTGTGCCCGCCACCGGGCTTACCAGAGCACGAGTATGCCCCACAAGAGCATTGAACAAGCTGGATTTACCGGCATTGGGGCGTCCCAGAAGCAGAACCCTGGGTCCACGGCGCAGCCGCGCGCCGGTCTGATACGTGCCGAGAAGATCGGCCACAAACGAACGCAATTGCTCCAGAAGCCCTTCTACCTGATCGATGCTGGCAAAGTGATATCCCTCCTGAACAAAATCAAGCTCCAGCTCCAGCAGGGCAAGAACCTTCAGCAGACGATCGCGGAACCCCTGCAAACGATCGCGAAGCTCGCCGTGGAGCTGGCGCTGGGCTATGAAAAGCGCCTGTTCTGATTCCGAGGCAAGCACGTCGGCGAGAGCCTCGACCTGGGTAAGATCGATCTTCCCGTTCAAAAATGCGCGCTTGGTGAACTCCCCGGCGGTAGCCAGCCGTGCCCCGTGGCGAATGCAGAGGTTGATGACATGCTCGGCGATAAGGAGATTTCCATGCAGATGAAATTCTACCACATCATCGCCGGTGAAGGAATGAGGGTTCTGAAAGCGTACCGCGAGACAGTGATCCAGAATACGCTCATCCATCAGGATGGCTCCTCCGGACAGAAAACGGGGAGAGAGTTCCAGAAATGAACGGGAGCCGGCTGCACGGAAGATGCGGTCGGCAATGGAAAACGCATCTGTCCCGCTCAGCCGGACAATCCCCACCCCAGCCGTTCCAAGCGGTGTGGCCCTGGCAACAATGGTATCGTTGGAATCGATCATAATCTCTTGAAAAGCATTCCGGCATATCCGGCCATGGATGTGGAACAGCGCAGGAACTCTCCAGTGGAAAACACTGTTGACTCCCCCGGTGGGCCTTCGGCCAGTTCCCCCTCTTCCGGTGTGGATAACCGGGCATTGTTATCCCCTTTTCCACATTCTCTATCCACATCAGGCACCGGAGAAAGATTCATCTCCGAGGACATGAAAAGAAAGCGGGGCTAAACCGATGGGGAAATCTCCTGTCGTGATAGACCCTTCCCGTACCGGTATCGGGGTAACGACGATTAGCCGCCCGCTATGGTGCGGCACAAGAAAAGTTGGAACCGGATAGGGAGGCGGAACTGAAAGGGGCGGATATGCGTCATCAGTTCTACGTAAATTCGCCTCATCGACGTTTGGTAGCAACAGCCAACGTGCAACACTCTATACCGGCAGGCCAGCCATGACATATATGCTTTCGCTTGCAATGGCTCTGATTACATCCGTTGTCGCACTACAGCAGACGACGCCTGAGCCACGGCTGAATATCACGCAGTACTACGTTTCCGACACATCGAAGTACGAGAGCTTCCGTCTGAAAGTACTCAACAACAGCGACAGCCTGGTGGTGATCGAGCAGGTACACCCCAGTTGCGGATGCGTGCTGGCAACGGTACAACGCAATATCGCAACGAAGGACAATCCGGGGGATATATATGTGGCGGTAACCTCCGATAGAGTATCGGCCACCCAGCCGATCGTGATCGAGGTTACCACGAACAGGAATCGCGAAACCCCGCTGAAACTCTACATCAACAAACGACCGAAACCCGAGGAGAAGGAAGGATAATATGATATGCAGAGCCTCCGTTCTGTTGGCAACCATGATCGTGGCCGGCGCAACTGCCTACACCAATACGGCACTCATTGGAAGCAGAATACCGGATTTCACCATCGAAGATCAATTTGAACGTGAGTGGAACGCAGGTCATTTCAAGGGGGAGACGACGGTGTTTGTGCTGAGCGATAGAAGCGGATACGAGTATAGCGACAACTGGACCAAGGTACTGGTACCCCGGTTCAAGAGCGCTCAGGTCCGCTTCGTACCGGTGGCCGATCTGCGCACGGTGCCAGGTTTTCTGAAGGGATTCATCCGCGGACAGTTCAAGGATAAATTCACCTACTCGGTGCTTATGGACTGGGACGGGGTGCTTATCACCAACTTCAATATGACGGAGGGATATCCAAACTTCGTGGTGGTGAACAGGAAAGGGGTGGTGGAACATGTCACCTACGGAAAGGGAACGGCAGCACAGATCGAAGCACTGGCTACCAGACTGCAAAAGGTTATCGATGCCAAGTAAGCCCCGGACGCTGGTTGTTGCGTTGCTCCTCCCTCTCTGCCTTGGCGGATGCCAGCAGACGATCTCCCAGGAGCAACAGCAGAAGATCGCAAAAGCATATGCTGAGATGCTGATCGCCAAGAACATGGTGACGGGGGATTCGGCCTCGGCGAAACGCTCCGTGGATAGTGTGGTGAGGTCGTACGGATTCGAGAATGAAGAGGAACTGCGAGAGGAGCTGAGGAAACTGACGGCCAATCCGGATCAGCTCCGCCAGACGCTCGACAGCGCACAGCGCCTCATGGAAGCCGTCCAGAATGAGCCGGCAGACAAGATGAGCCAGTAAAAGGCCCGAAATATCTACGAAAAAGGGGACCGGCATAGCTGCCGATCCCCTTTCTGTTATCGTACGGTCATCAAACGATCACCGGCTTCCTACTTCTCGTCTTCAACGATGGTGTAGTCGGCGTCCTCGACGTTCTTGCCGCCTCCCTGGCCGCCGGCAGCGCCCCCATCCTGCTGGGGTGCACCCTCCTGCGAAGCCTGCGAGTACATCTGCTGTGAAACCTCGCTCCAGATACGATCCACTTCATCCTTGGAGGAACGGATCTCATCGAACGAACCACTCTTCAGCGCGTTCTCCAGCTTTTCCACGGCAGCCTCGATCTTCGCCTTTCCATCGGCCGGGATCTTATCCCCAAGCTCGCTGAGCTGCTTGCGGGTGGAGAAGACGGTCTGGTCAGCCTGATTGCGAACCTCGACCTCCTCCTTGCGCTTACGGTCGGTAGCGGAGTTATCCTGTGCCTCACGCTTCATACGGTCGATCTCCTGCTGGGAAAGACCGCTCGAAGAGGTGATATGGATGGACTGCTCCTTGCCGCTGGCCTTATCCTTTGCCGAGACGTTCAGAATGCCGTTGGCATCGATATCGAACGTCACCTCGATCTGCGGAACGCCACGCGGCGCCGGGGGGATGCCATCGAGATGGAACTTGCCCAGCGACTTGTTGTCGTTCGCCATCGGACGCTCGCCCTGGAGGATATGGATCTCCACGGAGGGCTGGCTGTCGGCCGCCGTCGAGAAGATCTCCGTCTTCTTGGTCGGGATCGTCGTGTTCGACGGGATCATCGGCGTCATCACGCCGCCCAGCGTCTCGATGCCGAGCGTCAGCGGGGTGACATCCAGCAGGAGCACGTCCTGCACGTCACCCTGAAGCACCGCGCCCTGGATAGCCGCACCGATCGCCACAACCTCATCCGGATTGACCCCCTTGTTCGGCTCCTTGCCGAAGAACTCGCGCACCAGCTGCTGGATCTTCGGGATACGGATGGAACCGCCCACCAGGATCACTTCGTCGATCTGGGTGGGGTTCAAACCGGCATCCTTCAGTGCCTGATGGCAGGGATCGAGCGTGCGGCGGAACAGATCCTCGCACAACTGCTCGAACTTGGCGCGGGTGATCGTCAGGTTCAGGTGCTTGGGACCGTCCTGGGTGGCCGTAATGAACGGGAGGTTCACATCGGTCTGCATCATCTGCGAAAGCTCCATCTTGGCCTTCTCAGCGGCCTCCTTGAGGCGCTGCAGAGCCATGGCATCAGTGCGCAGATCGATGCCATCCGATTTCTTGAACTCATCGGCCAGGAAATCGACCAGACGCTGGTCGAAGTTGTCGCCGCCGAGATGGGTATCACCGTTGGTGGACTTCACCTCGAAAACGCCATCGCCCAGCTCGAGAACCGAGATATCGAACGTACCGCCGCCGAGATCGTAGACGGCAACCTTCTCGTTACGTCCCTTCTTGTCCAGACCGTACGCCAGAGCGGCGGCCGTGGGCTCGTTGATGATACGGCGCACCTGGAGACCGGCGATCTCGCCCGCATCCTTGGTAGCCTGGCGCTGGGAATCGTTGAAGTATGCCGGAACCGTGATAACGGCCTCGGTAACCTTCTGCCCCAGGTAATCCTCCGCGGTCTGCTTCATCTTCTGGAGGATCATCGCGGAGATCTCGGGAGGAGAATAGAGGCGATCGTCGATGCGGACACGGGCGGAGCCACCTTCGCCGGCCACCACCTCGTACGGCACCATCCTCTCCTCTTCCTTCACCTCGGCCTCGGTGCGTCCCATGAAGCGCTTGATCGAAAAGATCGTGTTCTTGGGATTGGTAACGGCCTGGCGCTTGGCAGCCTGCCCCACAAGGCGGTCGCCGGACTTGGTAAATGCCACGACCGAAGGGGTGGTACGCGCTCCCTCGCTGTTCGGGATAACGGTCGGCGTGGTTCCCTCCATCACGGCAACCACTGAGTTCGTCGTTCCAAGATCAATTCCAATGATCTTGCCCATGATAGTTTCTACTCCTGTGTGTTAATGATATATGTACTTCGTTATTGCTCTCGACTAACTCATACTATCTCGTTCCTCTTCACTACCCCTTCCCCATCCTACTCTACGGGGATGGAGAAACCAAAGCCTTTTCCACCGGCCTGAGGAAGCATGATCCGGAGAACTCCGTCGGTATACGAGGCGGAGGCATTTGCAAGATCGAGATCGGCCTCCTTCGGAAGCTCTATGCGGCAGGTAAATGCCCCATACTTGCGATTTCCCCGGAGAAGCGGCGTTCCATCCTTGCGCACCGGCTTTCTCTCCCCGGAAACCTCGACGGCGTCTCCGGCCATCGTGATCCGCAGATCCTCCTTCTTCATTCCGGGAAGCTCAACTTCCACACAGACGTTGTTATCCTCCACATACAGATCGTACCGCTGCTTGGCGGGACGCTCTCCCTGCTGCTGCGGGGGTGTGGGGGGCTCGAAATTCTCGAAATAATCCTTGAACCGGCTTGCAACGTCCTGAATCTCCCGCATCCACTCAAAGTCTCGTCGTGCCATGATTTCCTCACTCCATAAATGTTCTATGTGCTGTAGGTATGATCCAACAGCTATGCCACGAGAGAAAAAGGCTAAAGTTTCAAGGAATTTGGGGGTTGGATAGGAGAAGATGATAGGGAAGCTGCCAGTATGGCGCCTCTTATCGAAAATCACTGCCATGGGGTCAGAGGGTACTGTCAAGAGTGTCAGGTGGGATACGGAGGGGAGCTCTTTCTGCTTTCAAGGAATCTCTACGAACCGGATACGTTTCACAACTCTCTTCTTCTCACAGCTATTCTTCCTATCTATTCTCCTATAAGTATAATTATAAAGTTTGATGATGGTGTATAAGACTGTGGATTAGTGGATAATGGAGTGGGAAACCTTGAAAAGCGGGGAAATGTATGTGAAAAGAAGGTAATACCGGATGGGGATATCTGTGGATTAGTTGTGGATAAGTACATAGTTATCCACAGGGGTGTTGATAGATTACTTTAAGGGGCGATTTCCACAGGGATAACCACAGCGCATCCACCGGATTTCCAGAGGAGAATCGGGATAAGTGGAAAAGGCTGTGGAAAACCACCGTCGAAATTTTCAAGAAATGAGGGGTTTCAGGTGACTATGTTGCGCAGTAGCGTGGAACGTCGGTGACTTGCTCCCAATCAACGGTAGAAATGGAGCTTTTCCACTTCTGATCCGTGAAGGAATACCTCTCTTTTTAGAGCAAGGTTGGGGCCAGAAACGAAGAAGGCGACCCTGAGGCCGCCTTTCTATCGTACATCGCTATTCCATGGAGCGCTGCTCTCGCCGGGGGCATCAGGAGATGCCGTTCCAGTTGCGGAGCATATCCACCAGAAGCCGCACGCCGGCCCCTGTGCCCCCCTTGTTCAGATATCCGTAGCCCTTCGGGATCATCGCCGTGCCGGCGATATCGAGGTGGGCCCAGGGATAGCCATCAACGAAGTGCTGGAGGAAGAGAGCCGCGGAGATGGTACCGGCTGCCCGGCCTCCGGAGTTCTTCACATCGGCGATATCGCTCTTGATAAGCTCCTCGTATTCCTCCCAGAGCGGAAGTTCCACCACACGATCGTAGCTCCTCTCCCCTGCCTCGCGGATCTTGGTGTTCAGCCCCTCGTTATTGCCGAGAAGTCCGGAGGCGACATTTCCCAGCGCGATAACGCAGGCGCCGGTAAGCGTGGCAAGATCGATCACCGCCTGCGGCTTGTAGCGGGAGGCGTAGACCAAGGCATCGGCCAGCACCAGACGCCCCTCGGCATCGGTGTTGTCGATCTCGGCGGTCTTGCCGTTCATGAAGCTGATGACATCACCCGGCTTGAACGCGCTGCCGGAGGGCATATTCTCCGTGGTCGGAACCAGAGCCACCACATTGACCGGGAGCTTCAGCTCGGCCACCGAGCGCATGGTGCCGATAACGGCGGCGGCGCCTCCCATATCCATCTTCATCTCTCCCATGCCGGCGGCCGGCTTGATGGAGATGCCGCCGGAATCGAACGTAAGACCTTTTCCCACGAGCACCACCGGTGCCTCCCCCTTCTTTCCGCCGTTCCATTCCATAATCACGAAGAACGGAGGGCGAACGCTTCCCTGGTTCACGGCGATAAGACCACCCATGCCCAGCTTCTCGATCTGCGTCTTGTTCAGCACCGTCACCTTCACGTTCAGTCCGGCCAGAGCTTTTGCCTGGTTGGCAAGCGCTTCCGGGTCCAGCTCGTTGGAAGGGGCGTTGGTGAGATCACGCGCCAGGGTAACACCGTTGGCGATGGCTTCGCCGACGGCGATTCCGCGCTTGGCCTGGTTCAGATCGGTTCCCTCATCCACAAGGATGACGAGTTTGGCGAGCTTGCGGGACGGCTTGTTTTCGGTGAAGAACTTATCGTACGAGTAGATGCCGAGGCATGCCCCCTCCACGATCGCCTGGGCGATCTCCGCCTGATCGAGCGGGAGATTCGGGAGTACGATGGCGAGGGTTTCGGACTTCAATCCGGACGCGCGCTGCGCGGCTACCGCCGCCGAACGGCGTACCCGCTCCAGCGAAATCTTCCCTCCATCGCCGATACCTACCAGAATCAGGCGCGGGGACTTCTTCGAGCCGGTATAGACCAGAAAGCTCGAGTCCTTGGCGCCGGTGAAATCCCTGCTGTCGAGAGGGGTGGCTGCGGCTCCCCAGAGCTCGCGGACCTTGTCGGTCTGTGCACCAAATCCGGCTTCATCCTGCTGGATGAAGACCGCCGTGGTATCGGCCGAATATCCTTCGGCCTTGAAGCGTTGGACGGAAATTTTCATCTACCCTGTTGATTGGTTTGAAAATTCAGGATTAACGGGGGAACAGGAGAGAGGTTGCGCACCGGAAGCGAATCCGGCGCGGGAACAACGTTGCTTATTCCCACTCGATCGTCGCCGGAGGCTTGGAACTGATATCGTAGACCACGCGGTTGATGCCGCGCACTTCGTTGATGATCCGGTTGGAAACCCTGGCGAGCAGATCGTAGGGAACGCGTGCCCAGTCGGCCGTCATTCCATCGGTGCTGGTAACTGCGCGGACAGCACAGACATTTTCATAGGTTCTCTCATCCCCCATCACACCAACCGAGGAGATGGGAAGCAGCACGGTGAACGCCTGCCAGATCCGGTTATACTCCCCTGTGCTATGAAGCTCGTCGATAAAGATCTGGTCGGCCTGGCGGAGGATATCGCATCGCTCCTGTGTCACCTCGCCGAGCACACGCACCGCCAGGCCGGGGCCGGGGAACGGGTGGCGATCGATGAACTCATCCGGCAGACCCAGCTCGCGCCCCACGGCACGGACCTCGTCCTTGAAGAGTTCGCGGAACGGCTCCACGAGCTTCATGTTCATCCGTTCCGGCAGGCCGCCAACATTATGATGCGACTTGATGGTGACCGAGGGGCCCTTGAACGAGACCGACTCGATGACATCGGGATAGAGCGTTCCCTGCGCCAGCCATTTGGCGTCGGAGAAATTCTTGGCTTCCTTCTCGAACACCTCGATAAAGGTGGCGCCGATGATCTTCCGCTTCTGTTCCGGATCGGTGACACCGGCAAGGCGTCCCAGGAACAGTTCGCTGGCATCGACAAAATCGAGCGGCACATGGAATTTCTCCCGGAAGAGATCCACCACCTGCTTCGACTCGTCCAGGCGCATCAGACCATTATCTATATGGATGCAGAGAACCTGGTCGCCGATGGCTTCGTGCAGGAGGATCGCCAGCACGCTGGAATCGACCCCTCCGGAGAGGGCGCAGATCACCTTCCCCTCCCCCACCTTCTCACGGATCTCCTTCTTGGCGGCCTCGATGAACGCCTGCGCGTTCCAGCCGCCCTGTGCGCCGCAGACCTTGAAGACGAAGTTGCGGAGGATGGCGATGCCGTTGGTGGTATGATGAACTTCCGGATGGAACTGGACGCCGTAGAAATGGCGGCTCAGATCTCCCACAACGCAGATGGGGGCATTATCGGTATGGGCTATCACCTGGAATCCCTCCGGGGGCCTGGTCAGGGAATCGCCGTGGCTCATCCAGACGCGTGATTCCTGCTCCACCCCTTCCAGGAAGCCTTCGCCGCTGGAATCGACATAGAGCATGGCCGGCCCGAATTCGCGTTTGGCGGAGGGATCCACCGATCCGCCGAGCTGATAGGCCATCAGCTGCAACCCATAACAGATGCCCAGCACCGGTTTGCCGAGGTTGAAGATTTCCGGATCGCTGTGCGGAGCCCCTTCGGCGTATACCGAGGCGGGTCCTCCGGAGAGGATGATGCCGATGGGGTTGAGTTCCCGAATGGTGTCCACCGGGAGATTGTAGGGATGGATTTCCGCGTACACACCGCACTCCCGCACCTTACGCGCGATCAACTGCGTGTACTGGGATCCAAAGTCGAGAATGAGAATGCGCTCGGAATGAGTCACTATTACAGTGGTCTGATGATAGCGGTACCGCCTGTTCTGCGGGGAACAGCACGGCCAGATTGGTTCGAAAAGAAGCTACAAACATAACAAATACGCTCCGTTCCGGAATCATCGGAATCACGTGGCGTAACACGATATAACAGGAAGAGAACCGAAGGGGCCGGGTGACCGGACCGTTGGAGAGTCCAGGAGCCGGAAGATCGCTTCTTCTTGCTTCCCTGTCTTGCAGTTGTCAATCGAAAATCGTTAGGCGATTATATATCTGATAGACTCAACCATGCCAGATGCATCACGGGAAGGGGGGGGGGGGGGGACGAAGAGTGATTGTTT